>JAFLDG010000043.1 GCA_017302495.1 Burkholderiales bacterium | reverse complement strand
GCCGCGGCGCGGCCGCCGCGCCGCCGCCGGGGGCCGCGTCGTGCCCGTTTCGGCAACACGGCGACGCGAGCCGGTTGCGGTGTCGATCCGGGCTCGAGGTCGCCGCCCGACCCTCGTGGCCATCATGGAGTCCGGCTCCACGCTTGCACGGTCACCCGGGCGCCGGCCGGCCCGGGCGCGGCGGGTCAGCGCAGATTGCCGGTATGCCCCAGGTTGTAGCGCCCCGGCTGCGGCCACACCGCCAGCCCGTGCGGCTGCTTGCCGACAGCGACGAAGTCGACGGCGCCGCTGCCGGTGTCGATGCGGTAGACGACATCGTCGTAGCGGCCCGACAGCCACAGGTGGCGGCCGTCGGCGCTGACGCCGCCCATGTCGGGGCTGCCGCCGCCCGGGATCGGCCAGGTCGTGAGCACCTGGCCGGTGGCGAAGTCGATCACCGACACGCTGCCCCGGCCCTTCGGCTTGCCGTAGACGTGGTTGCTGCCGCGGTTGGCCACGTACAGCCGCCGGCCGTCGCGGCTGGGGTACAGGCCGTGCGCGCCGACGCCGGTCTTGACGAAACCGGTCTGCCGGAAGCGCTCCGGGTCGACCACGTGCACGCCGTCGGCCATCATGTCGGCCACGTACAGCGTCTTGCCGTCGGGCGAAAAGCGCACGTCCTGAGGCATGCCGGGGGTGATGCAGATCCGGCCGCCGATCTGGCGCGGATCGGCCACGTACTTCGGCGTCTTCAGGCTCACCTGCACCAGCGCCTGCGCGTCGGGCCGGTCGAAGTACTGGCTCAAGGCGATCGTGCCGAGCACCTTGCGGTTCACGAGGTCGACCTTCGTGATCGAACCGTTGAACTCGCAGGTGAAGAAGGCGGTGCGGCCGTCGATCGCGAAGTCGGCATGGTTGATGCCGGCGCAGTCGGGCGTGGCGATGCTGAACGCCAGCTCGAAGGTCTGCGGGTCGCGGAAGTCGAGCCGCTTGTGCGCCTCGGCGACGACGATCGCGAAGCGGCCGTCCGGGGTCCAGTACATGTTGTACGGGTCGTCGACGGGAATCGTCTTGCCGGGCTTGCCGGTCTTCGGGTCGACCAGGGTCAGGCTGCCCTTGTCGCTGTTCTCGGCGTTGTTCGCCACGTACAGCGTCTTCAGGTCCCAGCTCGGCACCACGTGCTGCGGATACAGGCCGACCTTGAAGCTGTGCGTCACCTTCAGCGTCGCCGGGTCGATCACCGACACGGTGTGGCCCTTGTGGTTCGGCACGTAGATGCGTTCCAGCGCGCCGGCGACGTTCGGGCTGAACTTGCCGGCCGCGGTCTCGCTGTACAGGTTCTTCGGGTCGGGCACCGGCATCACGCCGGGGGCGAGCTCGATCGCCGGCGGCTTGGGGGCGGGCTGGGCCGGGGCGGGGGCGGCACCGAACAGGGCGAGCAGCGGGGCGAGGATCTGCGCGAAGGTCATGACGGGGCCGGTGAACGTCGGGTCGGGAAACGGGGGGTCAGCGGGCGACGGCCCGGCGGATCGCGGCGACGCTGTGCTGCACGACCAGCTCGGTGCCGAGGCGGCCGAGTTCGGCGCTGGCGCGTTTCGGATCGCCGGCGACGCCGGCGCTGCGCGCCTGCCCGGCGTCGGCCGGCATCCGGTCGGCGAAGACCAGCGCCGGCGCGACGGCCAGCATGAGCGAGGTGTCGGCAGCGCCGGCATGCCGGCCGATCTGCGCGTCGGTCAGGCCGCGCTCGCGCAGCATGGCCGCGAACGGCGCCTGCGCCGCGGCGTAGTAGTCGGCGACGAAGTGGGCCCGCGCCGGCCGGCCCGCCCACTCGCGGTTCAGCCGTTCGGCCACCGCCTTCAGCTGGCCCTGGTAGTTGCCGCTGTCGCCGATCAGCACGATGTCGGTGAAGCCGTGCCGGGCGAAGCTGCGCGCCGCGCCTTCGAGCACCGCCTCGAACGCCGCATCGGGCACCGAGATCGTTCCGGCGAAGCGCATGTGTTCGGTCGGCGGGTCGACCCGGCCCTCGGGCACGTAGGCGACGACCGGCGCCACCAGCGTGCGGCCCAGCTGCTCGGCGATCCGGCCGGCGAGCACGTGCACGCGCACGTTGTGCTTGCCCAGCGCCATGTGCGGCCCGTTCTGCTCGGTGCCGCCGACCGGGACGATGATCGTGCGCGTGCCGGCGGCGACGGCGTCGCGCACGTCGCTGCTGCTCAGCTCCTGCAGGTAGACGCTCGCCGGCGCCGCGTGCAGCGGCTGCAGGGCCAGGCACAGCAGGGCGGCGGCGGCGAACGGGCGCATCGGCATGGCGGCGCCGCGCAATGTAGCGCAGCGCCGGTCCGGCACGCCGCCCGCGCGCCCTGCGTAAGATCAAGGCCCATGAACCCCGTCACCGATCCGCCGCCGGTCGAGGTGCACCGGCCCGCCGGCGCTGCGCTGCCGATCGTCGTCGATTCGCCGCACAGCGGCCGCTGGTACCCGGGCGACTTCGGCTACGCCGCGCCCTTCGAGCGCCTGCGCAAGGGCGAAGACCTGTACGTCGACGACTTGTACGCCAACGTGCCGAGCTTCGGCGCGACCCTGATCTGCGCGAACTTCCCGCGCGCCTACATCGATCCGAACCGGCTGCTCGCCGACATCGACGAGGCGCTGCTCGACGCGCCGTGGCCCGGCGCGGTGCAGCCGGGGCCGAAGACGGCGCTCGGCATCGGCCTGGTGTGGCGGCTGCTCGGCGAGGTGCCGGTCTACGACCGGCTCTTGAGCGTGGCCGAGGTGCAGCGCCGCATCGAGCGCTGCTACGAGCCGTACCACGCCGCGCTCGACGCGGCGATCGAAGGCGCGTTTGCCCGCGCTGGCGCGGTCTGGCACCTGAACGTGCACTCGATGCCCGACGATTCGTACGAGCGGCTGAAGCTGCCGGTCAAGCCGCTCGCCGACTTCGTGCTCGGCGACCTCGACGGCCGCACCTGCGGGCCCGAGGTGATCGGCCTGATCGAGGCGGTGCTGCGCGACCACGGCTACAGCGTCGCGCGCAACGACCCGTTCAAGGGCGTCGAAATCATCGCGCGCAACGGCCGCCCGGCCGAAGGCCGGCATTCGCTGCAGATCGAGGTCAAGCGCTCCTGTTACGCCGACGTGACGCGGCACGAACCGAACGCGGGCTTCGCGCGCGTGCAGCGCGCGCTGGACGCGATGCTGGCCGCGCTGGCCGATCACGTGCACCGCACGTGCCCGACGCCGTAGACGGGCCGGACCCCGCCGCCTGGACCCAACGTGTCGGCGGCTTCGTCGCCGTGCCGGGCCTGCTGCGCTCGCTCGGCGCCGCGCCCGGGCCGGTGCTGGCCGCCGCCGGGCTGGCGGCGCACGCGCTCGACGACGGCAGCGCGCGCATCCCCTACGCCGCCTTGCTGCGGCTGCTGGCCGAATGCGCGGCGCGGACCCGCACCCCGCACTTCGGCCTGCTCGCCGGGCAGGCTTGGCGGTTGCACGACCTGGGCCTGCTCGGCGAGTCGATGCGCCATGCCGCGACCGTGGGCGACGCCTTGCGCACCTTGGTCGTGCACCAACAGCTCAATTCGCTGGGCGGGGCGCCGGTGCTGCTCGAGCGCGGCGCCACGGTCGAGTTCGGCTACGTCGTCTACCACCCGTCGCCGGGCCCGCTGGACGCCGTCTTCGATGCCGCTCTGGCCGTGGGCGTGCAGCAGATGCGCGAGCTCTGCGGGCCGCGCTGGCATCCGCGCCGCGTCAGCCTGCCGCGCGCCGCGCCGGTGGTCGCCGACGTCTACACGCGGCACTTCGGCTGCGCGGTACGCTTCGACGCGGAACGCGCGGCGATCGAGTTCGCCGCCGCCACGATGTCGCGGCCGGTCGCGGGCGCGGATCCGCAGCGCCTGCGCGCCCTGCACGCGGAGCTTCGCCGCCGGGGCGACGCGCAACTGGTCCCGGCGCTGTACCGCGCCGTGCGGACGCTGCTGGCGCAGGGCTTGGCCAACCGGCAGGCGACCGCGCAGCAGCTGGCGCTGCACCGCCGCACCTTCAACCGGCGCCTGCAGGCGCAGGGCACCAGCTTCCGCGAGATCCTCGACGCCGTGCGTCACGAGGCCGCGCGGCAGCTGCTGCGCGACACCACGCTGCCCGTCATCGGCGTGGCCGCGGCCCTCGGCTATGCCGAGGCGAGCAGCTTCAACCACGCGTTCCGGCGCTGGTCCGGGCTGACGCCGACGGCCTGGCGCTGGCGCGCGCGCGGTGGCCCGACGGCGCGATGACGCCGGTCGGGCCGCTCCGGATGTCCCAAAGTATCAAGACGGCGCGGTCGCGTATCGTCAACATCCGCCGTCTTTTTGTCGGCCTCCGTCTGCCGGGGTTTCGCCTTGCGCGCGGCCCGACGGCACACCCGAGAACGAGGTCCGCGGGAGCCCTGACCCGATGCGCGCAACCCTGATGATCCTGGCCGCTGCCGCCGCCCTGGCCGGCTGCGAGAAGAAGGCCCCCGTGGCCGCCGAACGGCCGCCGGTGGAGGTGACGGTGACGAAGGTGGTGCCGCGCGACGCGCCGGTCACCTACGAGTTCGTCGGCCAGACGCAGAGCTCGCACCAGGTGCAGATCCGCGCCCGCGTCGCCGGCTTCCTGGACAAGCGGCTGTACACCGAGGGCACGATGGTCAAGGCCGGCCAGCCGATGTTCCAGCAGGACCCGAAGCCCTTCCAGGCGCAGCTCGACGCCGCCCGGGGCGCACTGGCCGAGCAGCAGGCCCGCCTGCAGACGGCGAACGACAACCTCGCCCAGGTCAAGCCGCTGGCGGCACTGAAGGCGCTGAGCCAGAAGGAGCTGGACGACGCCACCGGCCAGCAGCAGGCCGCCGCGGCGGCGGTGCAGACGGCCACGGCCAACGTCGAGACGGCGAAGCTGAACCTGTCCTACACGCGCATCAGCTCGCCGGTGACCGGGTTGTCCAGCTTTGCCCGGGTGCAGGACGGCGCCTACGTCAATGCCGAGAACAGCCTGCTGACCTATGTGGAGAAGGTGGACCCGATCTGGGTCAACTTCTCGATCTCCGAGAACGAGATGCTGGCCGCGCGCAACGAGCAGAAGGCCGGGCGGCTGAAGCTGCCGCCGCAGGAGCAGTATGTCGTCGAACTGGTGCTGGCCGACGGCAGCGTCTACCCGAAGCAGGGCCGCGTCACCTTCGCCAACGCCGATTACGACTCGCAGACCGGCACCTTCCTGCTGCGCGCCACGCTGCCCAACCCCGAAGGCGCACTGCGCCCCGGGCAGTTCGTGCGCGTGCGCCTGAAGGGGGCAACGCGGCCGAACGCGATCCTGGTGCCGCAGCAATCGGTGCTGCAGGGTGCGAAGGGCCATTTCGTCGTGCTGGTGGACAAGGACAACAAGGCGCTGCTGCGCAACGTCGAGGTCGGGCCCTGGCTGGGCGACGACTGGTTCATCAACGCCGGCCTGCAGGCCGGCGACACCGTCGTCACCGATGGCATGGCGCGGCTGTCGCCCGGCGCCGCGGTGAAGATCGTCGAGTCCAAGGCTGCGGCGCCCGCTGCAGCCACGGCGCCGAAGGCCGCCGCGTCCGCGGCGCCGGCCGCCTCGAAGTAAGCCGGGAGCGCCGCACCGTGTTCTCCCGCTTCTTCATCGACCGGCCGATCTTCTCGGCCGTGCTGGCGCTGATCATCAGCGTCGTCGGCCTGGTGGCGATGGTCCAGCTGCCGATCGCGCAGTACCCGCAGGTCACGCCGATCCAGATCCAGGTCACCGCCAACTACCCCGGCGCCAACGCGCAGCTGGTGGCGCAGAACGTCGGCGCGCCGATCGAGCAGCAGGTCAACGGCGCCAACAACATGATCTACATGTCGTCGACCAGCTCGTCGACGGGCAACTACACGCTGACCGTCTACTTCACCATCGACACCGACCCGGCGCTGGCGCAGGTGGACGTGCAGAACCGCGTCAGCCAGGCAATGGCGCAGCTGCCGCAGTCGGTGCAGGTGCAGGGCGTGGACGTGCAGCAGAAGACCAGCACCTTCCTGATGGTGCTCGCCTTCTACGCGCCGGACGGGCGCTACGACGCCGACTACGTGTCCAACTACACCAACACGCAGATCCTCGGCACCATCAACCGCATCCCCGGCGCGAATCAGGCGTCGATCTTCGGCGTGCCCGAGTACGCGATGCGCGTCTGGCTCAACCCCGACCGCATGGCGCAGCTGAAGATCACGACGAACGAAATCGCCGACGCGGTGAAGAACCAGAACCAGCAGTTCGCGGTGGGCCGCATCGGTGCGCCGCCGACGCCGCATCCGGTGAAGCAGACCTTTCCGGTGACCACCGGCACGATCACCCAGCCGGAGCAGTTCGACAACATGATCCTGCGGGCCAAGAACGCCGACGCGGCGCTGGTGCGCCTGCGCGACGTCGGCCGCACCGACCTGGGCGCGCAGAGCTACGTGCTCAACACCTCGTACCAGGGCAAACCGGCCACGCTGATCGCGGTGTACCAGCAGCCGGGCGCGAACTCGATCGAGGTCTCCAAGCAGGTGCGCGCGACGCTGGCCGAACTGGCCAAGGACTTCCCCGACGGGCTGAAGTACGACGTCGCGCTGGACACCACGCTGTTCGTGCAGGCCTCGATCGACGAGGTGGTCAAGACCTTCTTCGAGGCGGTGGTGCTGGTGGTGCTGGTGGTCTTCCTCTTCCTGCACAGCCTGCGGCTGACGATCATCCCGACGCTGGCGGTGCCGGTGTCGATCCTCGGTGCGCTGGTCGGCATGCTGATCTTCGGCTTTTCGATCAACATGCTGACGCTGTTCGGCATGATCCTGGCCATCGGCCTGGTGGTCGACGACGCCATCGTCGTGGTCGAGAACACCGAGCGCAACATGGTCCAGTTCGGGCTGACGCCCACCGAGGCGGCCAAGCGTGCGATGGAGGAAGTCTCCGGCCCGGTGGTGGCGGTGGTGCTGGTGCTGAACGCGGTATTCATCCCGGTGGCCTTCCTCGGTGGCATCACCGGCGCGCTGTACAAACAGTTCGCGGTGACGATCGCGATCTCGGTGGTGTTCTCCGGAATCATCGCGCTGACCCTGTCGCCCGCGCTGGCCGCGCTGCTGATCAAGGCCAAGCACGGCGAGCAGAAGGGCTTCTTCAAGTGGTTCGACGAAACGCTCGAAGGCCTCACCGACAAGTACGTCGCCGGCACGAAGTGGGTGATGCACCACTGGGCGATGAGCCTGGGCGTGTTCGCCGTGGTGGTGGTGGGCTGCGTGATGCTGTTCAAGGCGCTGCCCACCGCCTTCGTGCCGCAGGAGGACCAGGGCTATCTCTTCGTGCCCTATTTCCTGCCCGATTCCGCCAGCCTGGACCGCACGCACGCGGTGGGCGCCGAGGCCGCCACGCTGATCGGCAAGCACCCGGCCGTGGCCAACGTGTCCCAGGTGGACGGCTACAGCCTGATCGACTCGCAGAACAAGACCAACTTCGGCGTGCTCTTCGTGTCGCTGAAGGATTACGAGGAACGCAAGACGCCCGATCTTTCCGCTGACGCGGTGATCGCCACCGCGCGCAAGGAGTTCGGCTCGATCCAGGGCGGACTGGTGGTGCCGGTGAACCCGCCGGCGATTCCGGGCCTGGGCATCACCGCCGGCTTTCAGGTCTGGATCGAACAGAAGGGCTCCGGCAACTACCAGCAGCTGTCGCACGTGGTCGACGAGATCATCGCCAAGGCGAGCAAGCGGCCCGAACTGGCCGGCGTGAACACGACGATCCACACCAATGGCCGGCAGCTGCTGGCCGAGGTCGACCGCGACAAGGCGATGACGCTGGGCGTGCCGATCCAGGACGCCTACGGCACGCTGCAGACGATGTTCGGCTCGCTCTACGTCAGCCAGTTCCCGAAGGATTCGCGGCTGTACCAGGTGGTGCTGCAGGCCGAGCCGCAGTACCGCATGACGCCCGAGGACATCGGCCGCTTCTACGTGAAGAACCGCGACGGCGGCATGGTGCCGCTGTCGGCGCTGGTCAACACCCAGTACGTGGTCGGCCCCGACCTGGTGACGCGCTTCAACAACTATCCGGCCATTGCCATCAACGGCGCGCCGGCGCCGGGCGTCAGCTCCGGCGCGGCGCTGCAGGCGATGAAGGAAGTGATCGGCGAAACCATGCCTTCGGGCTACGGCTTCGAGTGGGCCGGCGAGGCGCGGGAAGAGGTGTCGTCGGGTTCGACCTCGGCCATCGCCTTCGTCTTCGGCTTGCTGTTCGTGTTCCTGATCCTGGCGGCGCAGTACGAGAGCTGGTCGCTGCCGATCGGCGTGATGATGGCGGTGCCCTTCGCCATCCTCGGCGCGCTGATCGCGATCGCGCTGCGCGGCATCGACAACGACCTGTACTTCCAGATCGGCCTGTTGACGCTGATCGGCCTGGCGGCGAAGAACGCGATCCTGATCGTCGAGTTCGCGGTCGAGCTGAATCGCAAGGAGGGCAAGTCCTTCTTCGATGCCGCGGCGGAAGCAGCCCGGCTGCGCCTGCGGCCGATCGTGATGACCTCGTTCGCGTTCGTGCTCGGCACCGTGCCGCTGGCGATCGCCACCGGCGCGTCGGCGAACAGCCGGCACTCGATCGGCACCGGCGTCATCGGCGGCACGCTGCTGGCGACCGTGATCGCGATCTTCTTCATCCCGATGTTCTACTGGGCGCTGGGCAGCCTGAGCCAACGGCTGTTCGGCGGCGACAAGAGCGGTGCGCTCGCCACCATCAAGCGCGAGATGGTCAGCGGCCGCGATGCCGAACCGCCGCCGGCCACGCCGAAGCCGGACGGAGGCGCCTGATGCGACACGCTGCACGTCCCCTGCGCAGGGCCGCAATGCTGGCGGCCGCGCTGGCGCTTTCCGGCTGCGTGGTCGGCCCGGACTACCGCCGCCCCGAGGTGCAGGCGCCGGCCACCTACCAGGTCCCGGCGGGCCAGGACGCGGCGCTGGCCGACGCCGAATGGTGGAAGGCCTTCGGCGACCCGGTGCTCGACGGCCTGATTGCCGAGGCGCTGGCGAACAACCGCAACATCCGCATCGCCGCGGCCCATGTCGAGCAGGCGGCGGGCGTGCTGCAGAGCACGCGCTCGGCCTTCTATCCGCAGATCGGCTACCAGCTCAACGGCGGGCGCTACCGCTTCACCAACGACGGGCTCAACGCGCAGGCCGCGGGCATCTCGAACCCGACCAACTATTACCAGGCGCTGGCCGGCGCCAGCTGGGAGATCGACCTGTGGGGCAGGGTGCGGCGCCTGAGCGAATCGGCGCAGGCCAACGTGCTGGCCACCGAGGAGGCGCGCCGTGGCGTGATCCTGACGCTGGTGGCCAACGTGGCCAACGGCTACCTGCAGCTGCGCGGGCTGGACGAGCAGCTGACGATGGCGCAGCGCACGCGCGACGCCTATGCCGAAGCGTTGCGGCTGATGGAAGCCAAGTTCCAGTACGGCCGCGTGTCGCAGATGAACGTCGACCAGGCCACCGCGCGGCTGCAGACCGCCGAGGCGCAGATCCCGCGCCTGCAGCGCGACATCGCGCTGCTGCAGGACGCGCTGGCGATCCTGCTCGGCCGCAACCCGGGCGCGATCCCGCGCGGCAAGAGCATCTTCGAGATCGCGCTGCCGGCGGTACCGGCCGGCGTGCCGTCGCAACTGCTCGAACGCCGGCCCGACCTGGCGCAGGCCGAACAGCAGCTGATCGCCGCCAACGCGCAGATCGGCGCAGCCAAGGCGCAGTACTACCCGGCGATCTCGCTGACCGCGGCCCTGGGCACGGCCAGCACCGACCTGTCGAACCTGTTCAAGGGCGCGACGCGCAACTGGAACTACGCCGGCATGCTCGCCGGGCCGATCTTCACCGGCGGCGCGATCGCCGGCCAGGTGGCACAGGCCGAGGCCGCGCAGCAGGCCGCTCTGCAGGCCTACCAGCTGGCGATCCAGAGCGCCTTTGCCGACGTCGACAGCGCGCTGGTCTCGCGCACGACGCTGATCGAGCAGCAGGCAGCGCAGGAGAAGCTGGTCACCGCGCTGCGCGGCTACTCGCGCCTGGCGCAGTTGCAGTTCGACGTCGGCCGCGTGCCCTATTCCACCGTGCTGCAGGCTGAGCAGGAGCTGTTTCCGGCCGAGCTGGCCTGGGCAGCGGACCGGGCGCAGCTGTGCTCGTCGATCGTCGGCATCTACAAGGCGATGGGCGGCGGCTGGGTGGCGGCGGCGGACAAGCTCACCGCCACCGCGGCAGCGGCCAGCGCGCCGCGGTGACATTCGAGGGGAGAACGGCATGGCCACGTCCGAGAAGCAGAAGTCGAAGAAGAGCGGCAAGGACGCGAAGCCGAAGGCTGGCGATCGCAAGCGCGAGGCCGCCGCAAGCCAGGAGCCGGCGCCGGCGCCGGCGGATGCCGGACGCTACGCCGACGGCGCGGCCTTCGACGAGATCACCTACCTCGAGGCTAAGTTGATCCTGAAACCCGACCGCTTCACCTCGGTCGACAGCTTCCGCCAGTTCGGCGCGCTGGTGCAGCGCACGGCGGCGCGCACCGGCGTCGGTTTCATTCCCGATCCCGCGGCCAGCCAGCGGCCCGAGGTGCGCGAGATCCTGTTCTTCGACACGCCCGACTTCCGCCTGTACAACAACGCCTTCATCCTGCGCCGCCGCGTCACCTACGTCGATGGTTTTCCGGTCGGCGACCCGGAGATCGTCTTCAAGTACCGCCATCCGGACGAGAAGGCCGCGACCGCGGTCGACGTGCGGCCGAAGATCGCCGGCAAGCACCGCATCAAGTTCAAGGCCGAGGCGCTGCCGCTGAAGGACCAGGTCGGCGGCTACCGGCTGCTGTACTCGCACAACTGCCAGTTCGGCCTGAGCCAGATGCACGACGCCGACAAGCTGTCGATGGACACGCTGCTGAAGGCCCTGCCGGCGCTGAAGGCGCTGAAGACCACCGGCGGCGAGCGGCTGAGCCTGGTCAACGGCGGCATCGTCGAGGAGGTGCTGCTGCCGCTGGGCCAGCTCGACTTCGGCAAGGGCCAGGTCGGCAAGTGCGACATCTCGCTGTGGCGTACGCGCGGCGAGCACCTGCCGCTGGTCGGCGAGTTCGCGTTCCAGGTCAAGTTCCCGAGCCGCGCGTCGGTGGCGGCGAAGCCGAAGAAGCTGGCGGCGCAGTTCTACATCGCGCTGCAGCAGGACGTGAAGGACTGGCTCGCGCTCGGCGTGACGAAGACGGCGATGGTCTACCGGCTGAAGGGCAACGCGCCGCAGAGCCATGAGTGAACGGCGCGGGACACCGCCGCACGACTTCGCGCAATGACGACGCCGACCTACGTCGTCGGCATCGGCGAGGTGCTGTACGGCGGCATGCTGCTTGCCGCGACCCTGGCGATGCATGGCTGCGGCGTGCTGGTCACGCTGCGCAGCATCGAGGCGCTGCGGCGGCGCACGGGCCGACGACTTGCAGGTCTCGCGGGTATCGGCATCGTCATCGTGGCCAGCTGGATGCTGGTGCTGCTGCACCTGCTGGAGGTCATCGTCTGGGCCGGGTTCTACCTCTGGCACGACGCGGTCAACACCCCGGACGCCAATGCCAGCATCGCCTACTACTTCGCGCTGATGGAATACACGACGATCGGCAGCGCCTACAACCTGAAGCTCGACTGGCGCTTGCTCGAGGGCATGAACGGCATCGCCGGGCTGCTGACCTTCGCCTGGTCGACCAGCGTGCTGCTGACGCTGGCCGAAGCGTTCCAGCAGCAGCGTCTGCCCGCCGTCGAGGGCGGCGGCGCCGGGCGCGATGCCGCCGCATCATGATCGGCCGGCCGGTGGCGTGGCTCGGGCGCGCCGTGAGCGGCGACTGGAACGGGCTGCACCTGGCCGTCAATGTCTTCATCGCGACCACGCTGCTGTGGCTGCTGTTGCGCACCTGGGCCGACCTGAACCCGATCTGGGCGATCAGCTCGATGGTCGCGGCCAGCGATCCGGTGGTGAAGCAGGCCGCCAAGACCTTCCGCGGACGCATCGTCAATTCGCTGGTGGGCAGCGCCGTGGGCATGCTCGTGCTCGTCGTCGGCGGACCGTCGGACTGGAAGCTGCCGCTCGCGATGGCGGCGGCCATCATCGTGTCGTCCTACGTCGTGCGCCAGCCGACCATGTTCCGACAGGCGCCGATCACCGCCGCGATCGTCATCGCGGCCGGGCTCGAGAAGCATTCGAAGCTCAGCGGCGTCGAACTGGGCGTGCGCCGCGTCGGCGAGGTGCTGCTCGGCTGCGTGGTGGGCGTCCTGGTCAGCTGGGCCATGGCCAAGCTGTGGCCCGCGCCGCAGGCTTCGAAACCCGGCGGCTGACGCCGAGAATCCGACCGAGCCAACATTCGAGCCAACATTCGAGCCAGCTCCGGAGGCCTGCATGTCCAGAAAGTCCGTTCGTCGTCTTGCCGCGCTGGCCGCGGCGTGCTTCCCGGCCTGCGTCGCGCTGGCACAGGGCGCGGCCTCGCCCTTTGGCGGCCCGGGCGCCAGCGCCGTGCAGCGCGGCGAGTACCTGGCTCGCGCCGGCGACTGCATCAGCTGCCACACCGCCACCGGCGGCGCTCCCTTCGCCGGCGGCTACCGGATCGACACGCCCTTCGGCGCGCTGATCGCGCCGAACATCACGCCCGACAACGACACCGGCATCGGCCGCTGGAGCGCCGACGACTTCTGGCGCGCGCTCCACCACGGCGTCAACAAGCACGGCCAGGACATGTACCCGGCGATGCCCTACGACTTCTACACGCGCCTGTCGCGCCGGGACAGCGACGACATCTTCGCCTGGTTGCGCACCGTGCAGCCGGTGGCCAACAAGGTCGACGTCAACCAGCTGCGCTTCCCCTTCGATCAGCGCTGGTCGATGGCCGTGTGGCGCGAGCTGTACTTCAGCGAGGGCGTGTTCGAGCCGGAGGCGACCAAGTCCGCGCAGTGGAACCGCGGCGCCTACCTGGTCGAGGGCCTCGGGCACTGCAGCGCCTGCCATTCGCCGCGCAACGCGCTCGGCGGCATCGAGAAGGACAAGGCCTACACCGGGGCCACCATCGACGGCTGGTTCGCGCTCAACCTGACCTCGGAACTGCACACCGGCCTGGGCGCATGGAGCGCGCAGGACATCGCCACCTACCTGAAGACCGGCGCGGCCCCGGGGCGCAGCACCGCCTTCGGGCCGATGGCGCTGGTGGTCAAGAACAGCACCAGCCACATGACCGACGCCGACCTGCTGGCGATGGGCGTCTACCTGAAGGACCTGCCGGCCAACTCCTCGCTGCGCCAGGGCAAGCCGGTACCCGACAAGACCCGCGAGCAGGGTGCGAAGCTGTACCTGCAGTATTGCGCCGGCTGTCACCAGGCCGGCGGCCGCGGCATGCCCAACGTGTTTCCGCCGCTGGCCGGCAACGGCGCGGTGCTGGCGCCCGATCCGGCCGACGTGCTGAAGGTGGTTCTGCTCGGCGTGCCGCAGCAGGGCAAGTACGTGCCGATGCCGCCGTTCGCCGGCGTGCTGAACGACGAGCAGATCGCGCAGATCGCCAACTACGTGCGCAGCAGCTGGGGCAACCACGCGTCGGCCGGCGTGACGCCGGCGATGGTGGCGCGCCTGCGCCCGCCGCACCCGGCCCCCTGAGCACCGTCTTCGATCGGCGGCGTCGCCCCGACACGCCGCCCACGCACCGGAGTCCCTCGATGAACGCCACGCAAGCGCTGAACCGGGCGGGCCAGAGCCTCTGGCTCGACAACATCACCCGCGAGCTGCTGACCAGCGGCACGCTGCAGCGCTACATCGACGAGTGGGCGGTCAGCGGCCTGACCTCGAACCCGACGATCTTCGACCAGGCGATCAAGGGCAGCCGCGCCTACGACGCAGCGATCCGCGCCGCTCTGCAGGCCGGCAAGTCCGGCGAGGCGCTGTTCTTCGACATCGCGCTGCAGGACATCGTTGCCGCGGCCGACCTGTTCCGCCCGATCCACGATCGCACCGACGGCGTCGACGGCTGGGTGTCGCTGGAGGTGTCGCCGCTGCTCGCGCGCGACGCCGGGGCCACGCTCGAGGTCGCCCGGTCGCTGCACGCGCGGGCCGGCCGGCCGAACCTGTTGATCAAGATCCCGGGCACGGCGGAAGGGCTGCCGGCGATCGAGGAGGCGATCTTCGCCGGCGTGCCGGTGAACGTGACGCTGCTCTTTTCGCCCGCGCAGTACCTGGCCGCGGCCGAGGCCTGGCTGCGCGGCGTCGAGCGCCGGATCGCGGCCGGCCTGAACCCGAACGTCGGCTCGGTGGCCTCGCTGTTCATCAGCCGCTGGGACGTGGCGGTGGCATCGAAGGTGCCGGCCGCGCTGGTCAACCGGCTGGGGCTGGCGATCGGCCGGCGTGCCTATGCGGCCTACCGGGAGCTGATCGCCTCGCCGCGCTGGCAGCGCGCCTTCAACGCCGGCGCGCGTCCGCAGCGGCTGCTGTTCGCCAGCACCGGCACGAAGGATCCGAAGGCCTCCGACGTGCTGTACGTCCAGGGCCTGGCCGCGCCGTTGACCGTCAACACCCTGCCCGAAGGCACGCTGAAGGCTTTCGCCGACCACGGCGCGCCGGGGCCGCTGCTCGGCGCCGACGGCGGCGACAGCGACACCGTGCTCGCCGAGTTCCGCCGGGCCGGCGTGGACCTGGACGCGCTGGCCGCGAAGCTGCAGGACGAGGGTGCCGCCGCCTTCGTCGCGTCGTGGCACGACCTGCTCGGCGTGGTCGCGGCGAAGCGCGCGGCGATCGAAGGTGCATGATCGCGGCTCACGCAGAAGGGAGCCCGATCCATGAGCACGATTCCGCCCCTCGCGCAGCGCCCGGCCTGGGCCGCGCTGCAGGCGCACCATGCGCGCATCGCGCCGCGGCATCTGCGCGAGCTGTTCGCCGCCGACCCCGCGCGCGGCGAGCGCCTGGCCTGCGAGGCCGCCGGCATCTACCTCGACTACTCGAAGAACCGCATCGACGACGAGACGCTGCGGCTGCTGCGGCAACTGGCCGAGCAGTCGGGCCTGCGCGCGCGCATCGACGCGATGTTCTCCGGCGAGAAGATCAACGTCACCGAGAACCGCGCGGTGCTGCACGTCGCGCTGCGCGCGCCGCGCGGCGCGTCGATCCGCGTCGACGGCCACGATGTCGTGCCCGACGTGCATGCGGTGCTCGACGCGATGAGCGGATTCGCGCAGCGCGTGCGCAGCGGCGCGTGGCTCGGGCACACGGGCAAGCGCGTCCGCCACGTGATCAACATCGGCATCGGCGGCTCCGACCTCGGCCCGGTGATGGCCTGCGAGGCGCTGCGCCACTACAGCGCGCGCGACCTGAGCTTGCGCTTCGTGTCCAACGTCGACGGCACCGATTTCACCGAAGCGGTGCACGGGCTGGATCCGGCCGAGACGCTGTTCATCGTCGCGTCGAAGACCTTCACCACGCAGGAGACGATGGCCAACGCGCACAGCGCGCGGGCCTGGGCGCTGGCGGCCTTCGGCGGCGACGCGGCGGCGGTGGCGAAGCACTTCGTCGCCGTCTCGACCAACGCCGCGGCGGTGACGCAGTTCGGCATCGCCGCCGCCAACATGTTCGGCTTCTGGGACTGGGTCGGCGGCCGCTACTCGATGGGCTCGGCGATCGGCCTGTCGACGATGCTCGCGATCGGCCCCGAGGCCTTCCGCGAGCTGCTCGCCGGCTTCCACGAGATGGACGAGCATTTCCGCACCGCACCGTTCGAGCGCAACCTGCCGGTGCTGATGGGCCTGCTGGCGGTGTGGTACGCCGACTTCTTCGGCGCGCAGACGATCGCGGTGCTGCCCTACGACCAGTACTTGAAGCGCTTCCCGGCCTACCTGCAGCAATTGACGATGGAGAGCACCGGCAAGCAGGTCACGCTCGACGGCGCGCCGGTCGGCGCCGACACCGGTGCCGTCTACTGGGGCGAGCCGGGCACGAACGGCCAGCATTCGTTCTACCAGCTGATCCACCAGGGCACGCGGCTGATCCCCTGCGACTTCATCGCCTTCGGCCGGACGCTGAACCCGCTCGGCCGGCACCACGAGCTGCTGCTGGCGAACGTGTTCGCGCAGGGCGAGGCGCTGGCCTTCGGCAAGACGCCGCAGGAGCTGCGCGCCGAGGGCGTGGCCGAGAGCCTGGTGCCGCACCGCACGTTCCCGGGCAACCGGCCGTCGAACACGTTGCTGTTGGAAAGGCTGACGCCGGCGGCGCTGGGCAAGCTGGTCGCGCTGTACGAACACAGCGTGTTCACGCAGGGCGCGGTCTGGGGCATCAACTGCTTCGACCAGTGGGGCGTGGAACTCGGCAAGGTGCTCGCCAAGCGCATCGAGCCGGAACTGGGCGCGGCCGAGCCCGTGCTGGCGCACGACAGCTCGACGAACGCGCTGATCCGCCGCTGGCGCCGGCTGCGGGACGGGGCCTGAACCGGTCGAGGTCGCAGGCCGGCGCCACGCCGGTCTCGGCGCTCGAAGTCGCAAGGAGTCGATGGATGCAACTCGGAATGATCGGCCTCGGCCGCATGGGCGCGAACATGGTGCGCCGCCTGCTGAGGGCCGGCCACGACTGCGTGGTCTACGACCGCTCGGCCGAGGCCGTGGCGCAGCTGGTGGGCGAGGGTGCCGTCGGCGCCGCGTCGGTGGCCGACCTGGCCGCCAAGCTGAAGGGCCCGCGCGCGCTGTGGCTGATGGTGCCGGCCGCGGCGGTGGACGCGTCGATCGCCGAGGTTGCGGCCCACCTGTCCCGGGGCGACACGCTGATCGACGGCGGCAACTCGTACTACGTCGACGACATCCGGCGCGCGCGTGAACTGGCCGCGCGCGGCATCGACTACGTCGACGTCGGCACCAGCGGCGGCGTCTGGGGTCTGGAGCGCGGCTACTGCATGATGATCGGCGGCCCCGCCGGCTGCGTGCAGCGGCTGGATCCGATCTTCGCCGCGCTGGCGCCGGGCGTCGGCGACATCCCGCGCACCCCCGGTCGGGACAAGGCCGGCGGCACCTCGGAGCAGGGCTACCTGCACTGCGGGCCGAACGGCGCCGGGCACTTCGTGAAGATGGTGCACAACGGCATCGAGTACGGGCTGATGGCCGCCTATGCGGAAGGCTTCGGCATCCTGCAGGCGGCCAACGTCGGCAAGCGCACGCACGAGGTCGACGCCGAGACCACGCCGCTGCGCGAGCCCGAGCATTACCGGTACGACCTGAACCTGCCCGACATCGCCGAACTGTGGCGCCGCGGCAGCGTGATCTCGTCCTGGCTGCTCGACCTGAGCGCCGCCGCCTTGCAGCAGGACCCGCAGCTGCAGGGCTTCGCCGGGCGCGTGTCCGACAGCGGCGAAGGCCGCTGGACGATCAAGGCCGCGATCGACGAGGCCGTGCCCGCGCCGGTGCTGACCGCGGCGCTGTACTCGCGCTTCGCGTCGCGCGGCGAGGCCGATTTCCAGAACAAGCTGCTGTCGGCGCTGCGCTGGCAGTTCGGCGGCCACCACGAGAAGCCGGCGAAGTAGGCCGCGGCCGCCTGCAGCCCCGCCGTCCCCGAACCGCAGGCCGAAGCGCGGAAGGAGGCCATCGTGCAGATCGAGATCCTGGACGACGATGCCGCCGTCGCGCGCCGCGCCGCCGCGGTGATCGCCGCCGAG
>JAFLDG010000429.1 GCA_017302495.1 Burkholderiales bacterium | reverse complement strand
GGCCGAGCACGCCGGCGCCGGCGCCGCCGGCACCGATCAGCAGCACGCGCGCGCCGGCCAGCCGGAAGCCGGCGTTGGCCTGCAGGTCGCGCACCAGGCCGATGCCGTCGGTGTTGTCGGCGAGCCAGCCGTCGGCGTCGAAGCGCAGCACGTTCGCCGCCTGCGCCTGCCGGGCGCGCGGCGTGACCTCGCGGGCGAGCGGAATCGACTCGAACTTGAACGGCACCGTGACGTTGCAGCCCTTGCCGCCGGCCGCGGCGAAGGCGCGCACCGCGTCGGCGAAACCGTCCATCGGGCACAGCACGCGGGTGTAGTCCATCGCCTGGCCGGTGGCGCGTGCGAACTCGGCGTGGATGAACGGCGACTGGCTGTGCGCGACCGGGTTGCCGATCACCGCGTAGTGGTCGGGCGCGCGGGCATCGGTCATCGGCTGACCCCGTCGCTGAGCGAGGTCTCGAGGCCCTCGTCGCGCGTGAAGCGGAAGCGCGAGGTGATCACGATCTGGTCGGCCTGGCGCCGCATCGCCGCGCTGAACGGGCCGAAGGGCGCGGCGGCGCGCACGATCGCGACCGCGCGCTGGTCGAGCAGGCGCTGCGTCGAGCTGCGCACGACCTCGGCATCGACGACGCGGCCGGCGGCGTCGACGGTGACGTTCATCGTCAGCTCGCCGTAGAGCTTGCGGCCGGCGTGTTCGGGAAAGTGGCGGGTGCCGCGGTCCTCGATCCGGCGGCGCAGCGCGTCGTAGTAGATCGCGTACACCTCCTCGCGCGTGGCCGGGCTGATGTAGCGCTTCTTCGGCCGCGCGTTCTCGTCGTTGACGCGCTTCTCGATCTCGGCGAGCAGCCGCAGCAGCCGGCGGCGGCGCTCCTCCTGCTCCTGGACCTGCGGATCGCCGGCCTCGCGCTGCGGATCCGGCGGCGGCAGCGCGGCGACCTCGCGCCGGATCTGCGCGAGCAGCTGCTGCTGCTCCTGCTGCAGGTGGTCGATGCGGCGGTGCGCGTCGGCCGGCGCGTCGCCGACCTCGATCTGCGCGGTCGGCGGCAGCGGCGAGGTCGCGCGGCCCGTCTCGGCCTCGCCGCCGCCGGCGAGCGCGGCCTGCGCGATCGCCTGCGCCTTGGTCGGCTTGTCGGCCGAACGCGCGTTCACCAGGATCACCTCGAGCGGCGTGTCCTGGAACACGCGGCTGACGCCGAGCGGATCGGCGAAGCGCACGGTCAGCACCGCGGCGTGCACGCCGACCGAGAACAGCAGCGCCCAGTGCAGGGTGCTCAGCGTGCCGAGGCGCAGCCAGGCCATGCGGCGCTCAGGCTCCCGGAGCGGCCGCCGCGGGCTCGTCGGCCGCGGGCGCGTCGACATCGATCGCGAGGTGCAGCGTCGCCGGGGCCTCGGCCTCGTCGTCCGCCTCCTCGTCGGCCGGCGCGCCGGCCGCGGTTGCGTCGAGCCGGGCGAGCAGCGTCGCGTGCAGCTCGAGCGTCAGCAGGTCGATGCCGGCGATGCGCGCGCGCAGCGGCGTGCCGCGGGCGAAGCCTTCGCTGCCGGGCACGCGGAAGACCAGCGGCAGGGCGTTCGCACGGACCAGCCCGTCCTTCAGCACCGCGGCCTCGATCTCGGCCGCGCCCTGCTGCTGCAGCCAGCGCAGCGTCCAGAAGCGTTCGATGTCGCGCTGGAAGTCGTTGTAGCCGGTGTAGGCGGCGTCGAAGGCCGAGATCAGCCCGAGCAGCGCGACGTCCTTCGGCTTGAACGGCGCGGCCAGCGCCGCGGTCTTGCCGTGGCGCACGCAGGCGATGATCTGCCACTGGTTCACCAGGTCGACGTAACGCCGCAGCGGCGAGGTCGCCCAGGCGTACTGCGCGACGCCGATGCCGGCGTGCGGCGCCGGCCGGGTGCCCATGCGCACCTTGATGCCGGGCGCCAGGCTCGCCTGGCTGCGGTAGATGCCGGGCACGCCGCATTCGGCGAGCCACGCGCCCCAGCTGCTGTTGGCCAGGATCATCGCCTCGGCGACGATCAGGTCGAGCGGCGCGCCGCGCCGGCGCGGCGCGATCGCGACGGTCTCGTCGCCGGTCGGCTCGGCCCCGCCGTTGTCGAGCCGGAAGGCGTAGTCGGGCCGGCTGAAGGTCTCGGGCTTGCCGCGCACCGCCTCGCGCTGCGCCTTCAGCGACTGCGCCAGGCGCCAGCAGAAGGCCAGTTCGGCGGCGTGCGGATAGTCGGCCGGCGCCGCGCCGGCGAGCGAGGCTTCGGTGATGACGTCGTCGAGCCGGTCGTGGCGCAGGTTGGTGACGATGCGCACCCGCTCGAGCTTGGTCTCGCGGCTGCGGATCTGCAGCGTGGCCTCGTCGACCGTGACGTACAGGCTGACGGCCGGGCAGTCGCGGCCGGCGTCGAGCGTGTAGGCCTGGACCGTGGCGTCCGGCAGCATCGTCAGCTTCCAGCCCGGCAGGTAGACCGTGGACAGGCGCTCGCGCGCCACCTTGTCCAGCGCCGAGTCGGGCGCGATCACCAGCCCCGGCGCGGCGATGTGGATGCCGAGCACGACCGTGCCCGAGCCGAGGCCCTGCACCGACAGCGCATCGTCGATCTCGGTCGTGGCCGAGTCGTCGATCGAGAAGGCTTCGCAACCGGCCGGGGGCAGCGCCTCGGCCGGTGCCGGCACCGGCAGCGGTGGGAAGGAAGTGCCCTTCGGAAAGGTCTCGAACAGGAAGCGGCGCCAGTGGAACTGGTACGGGCTCTGGATCGCGCCGGCGGCCTTCAGCAGATCGAGCGGCGCGCGCTGCGTGCGGCGCGCGGCCTCGACCACCGCCTTGTACTCGGGGCCGTTCTTGTCGGGCTTGAACAGCACGCGGTACAGCTGCTCGCGGATCGGGCCCGGGCACTCGCCCGCGGCGAGGGCGTCGGCCCACTGCGCGACCAGCGCCGCCTGCTGCTTCTTGCGCTCGATCCCGGCGAGCGCGGCCTTCACCGTCTCTTCCGGCGCCTTGCGGAACCGCCCGCGGCCGAGTCGGCGGAAGTAGTGCGGCGCGTCGAACAGCCTGAACAGCGCGGCCGCCTGCTTCGCCGCGCCGGCATCGGCCTCGAAGTACTCGCGCGCCAGGTCGGCGAAGCCGAACTCGCCCTCGGGCGCGAACTCCCAGGCGAGGTCGAGGTCGATCTGCTCGGCCAGGTGGCGCGCGCTGGCGATCAGCTCCGCCGGCGCCGGCTGCTCGAAGCGCAGCAGCACGTTCGTGCCCTTGACCTTGACCCGCTTGCCCGACTCGAGCTCGAGCTGCGACGAGCCGTCGCCGTCCGACATCAGCCGGCCGGCGTGGAACTTGCCCGCGTCCTCGAACAGCGCATACATGGGGCGCGATTGTCGCCGCAGCGCCGGCCCGGCCCGCGCCGCGGCGCTACGATCCGCGCAGCGATTCACGCCCCGCCACCGGAGCCGCGAGATGGCCGATCCGACCCCTGCGAAGAGAGCGCCGGCCGCGGGCCGACCGGTCTGGTCGACACGGTCGCATTGAACGCGGCTGTCGGCCTCTGGGTCTGCGGTCGCACTCCCGACGTGCGCACCGGCGTGG
>JAFLDG010000428.1 GCA_017302495.1 Burkholderiales bacterium | reverse complement strand
GGCGGTGCCGGCGTCGCCGGCGGTGGAACCCGCGAGCCGGCCGGCACCCGCGGCCGCGGCCCTGGCGGCCTCGGCCGCGATGCATTGAAGCATCGGCCGGCCGACGGGCGGCAGGATGTCTCGGACCGTCTCGCGCCACCGAAGGCACCGATGAAGCGTCGAATCTTCGTGGACACCGAATGGACCGCCCCGCCGTGGTCGTCGCGCTGCGAGCTGATGTGGGTCGGCCTGGCGGATGAGGCCGGGCATTCCTGGTACGGCATCTCGTCGGAGGTGGCGATCGATCCGGCCGGCAACAGCTTCGTCTCGGGCGCCTTCCGGCTGATCGCGCCGGACGAGCCGCGGCTGTCGCGACCGCAGCTCGCCGCCGCCGTCGTCGATTTCTGCGGCGCCGTGGACGAGTTCTGGGCGTGGATTCCGACCTTCGAGAGCTTTGCGCAGTGGTCCGGTCTGGGCGACGAAGCAGCCGGCGTCTTCGACCGGTGCCGGACCGTCGACCTGCAGCTGCTCCAGGCGCTCGTGCAGCCCTGGCCCACCGGCTGGCCCGACTGCCTGCACGACCTGAATGCCGCCGCAGCCGCTGCCGAAGTCGCGATTCCCCAGCGGGCGGCCAACCACCTGCATCCCCGGGTCCACGCGGAATGGAATCGGCAGCTGTTCGCGAGCATCCGCGCGACCGGCAGGGTTTGACGACACCTGACCCTCGGGACGCAGCAGAAGCGTTTCGCCGGCCCTGCACGAGAGGCAGGGCCGATACGTTGCCGGCCGCAGCGCGCCGGCCCCGATCCACGACGCGGCCCGCGCCGTCGCAGCGCCGACTCTTCGCCGCGCCTCGACACGCCGCGCCGGACGCCGCCCGGCGCTGGGGGCGCTCAGAACCGATAAGACAGGGTCAGGCGGAAGCTGCGCGGCTCGCCCGGGTGCACGTGCCGGTCGTCGACGCCGGCAGCCGGCTCGCCCGGCAGGCGCGAGCTGTAGTAGTAGCTGATATCCCAGGTGTCGGCGTTGAACAGGTTGAACACGTCCAGCCGCAGTTGCAGGCCCGGCGCCAGTTCGTAGCCCACCTGCGCGTCGACCACCGTCTGCGCGTCGGCGCGCACGCTGTTGTCCTCGGTCAGCGGGTACGAGCCGATGCAGCGCAGGAACACCGCCCCCGACCACGGCCCGTAGCGCGGCACCGACACGCCGGCCGCCACCACCCAGTCGGGCGCGCCGGGCACGTAGTTGCCCTCCGGCGCGCTCTCGGAGAAGCGCGCGTGGTTCCAGGCCACGTCCAGGTCCACCAGCAGCCACGGCAGCGCCCGCCAGCGGTTCGACCATTCGACGCCGTAGCGCCGCGACGGCCGGCCGGCTTCGGTGTTGCCGGCGTCGCCGATGAACAGCAGCTCGCTGCCCAGCGTCAGGTACCACAGCGCCAGCGACGACTGCAGGTTGGGAATGGCCTCGGTGCGCAGCCCGAGTTCCGCGCCCTTGCTGCGCACCAGCGGCGTGGCCGGGTCCACCGGGTCGCCGGTGGCCGGGTCGATCTTGATGGTCACGCCGCGCGCGTCGTTGCTGTGGAAGCCCCAGCCCGCGTTGACGAAGTATTCGGTCTGCGCCCAGGGCCCGAACACCAGCGACAGCTTCGGCGACCAGATGCCGTCGCTCACGTCGCCCGAGTTCTCGGGCGTGCTCAGGCTGGTGACGTCGAAGCGGTAGCGGTCGTAGCGCAGGCCGACGATGCTGCGCAGCCCCTCGCTCCAGCGCGTGTCGTTCGAGGCGTGGACGCCGGCGCTGCCTTCGACCACGTCGTCCAGCCGCGTGGTCGACAGCCGCTCGCGCTGCCGCGTCGCGTACAGCCCCACCGGCTTGATGCGGTCCTGGCGCAGCTCGAAGCCCAGCGTGTACAGCGTCGGCCGGCCCCACAGCGTCGCGCGCCTGGACCATTCGCCGGTCCAGCCGAAGACGTTGCGGTCGTCGGCCTGCTCGAACTGGTCGCCGTTGACCGGGTCGTTCAGGTAGAAGCTGAAGTTCGAGAACAGGTTCAGCCGGTACTTGAACCAGTAGGCGGTGGTCTGGAACTCGCCGCCGGCCAGCGGCACCGCGTAGTCGGCCGACAGGCTGTAGCGGCTGGAGATGCCGCCGTCGCTGGCGTCGAGCGTGCCGAAGCGGCCGATCAGCCCGGACTCGATCGCGCGCAGCGGCACCTGATCGGTGGCGTTCCAGGTGCCGCTGTAGGCCATCGCGGTCAAGCCGAAGTGGCCGTCGCCCAGCGCCTGAGCCCAGCGCAGCAGGCCGTTCCACTTGACGAAGTTGCTCGGCACGTCCCACGGGCCGTCGCTGTGCTGGTACTCCAGCGCGTAGGTCAGCGCGCCGGGGCCGAGCTGCGGCGATCCGGCCAGCAGCGCGCGCCGGTAGCCGTAGTCGCCCAGCGTGGCCAGCGCGATGCGCTGCTTCACCGCATCGCCGTAGAACATCTTCGCGCCGCCGGCCGACGAGAAGTCGCCGATCTGCGCGTAGTACGGCCCCTTCCAGTAGTCGACGCGCGAGATCAGCTCGGGGATGACGAAGTTCAGGTCGGTGTAGCCCTGGCCGTGCGCATGGGTGCGCAGGTTCACCGGCATGCCCGCCACCCAGGTGGCGAAGTCGGTGCCGTGGTCCAGGTTGAAGCCGCGCAGGAAGTACTGGTTGGCCTTGCCGGCGCCGCTGTGCTGCGTCACCGCCATGCCGGGGATCAGCTCCAGCAGCGTGCCGGGGCGCAGCAGCGGGCGGCTCTCGATCAGCTGCGGCGTGATCGTGCCCGCGCTGGCGGCGTCGCTGCTGCCGACGCTGTTGATGTAGTGGCCGGTGACCTCCACCCGGCCCGATGCATCCTGCGCCAGCGCGGCCCCGCCCGCCGCCGCGGCCGCCAGCGCGCCGAGCCAGCGCATCGCCCGTGCAAGCTCCCCCGCATCGATCATCGGTGACTCCCTGGTCCGTGGTGGCGCCGCCCGCTGCGGCACCCGGATCTGTACGCGGCCCGCCGCGCCGCGGATGCGCGCCGGCCGCGTGAACCCGAGGCTAGCCGATGCATCCACCCGGCTCGCGGCGGCGTATGCGCTGGCGTGACCCGATCGCCACCGGAGGTGCTGTCGCCGATGCCGCCAAGACTGCGCGTCCTGCCCGCTGCTGCTGCCGCGCTGCTCGCCGCCTGCCTGCCGGGCCCGGCCAGGGCGCACGACACCTGGTTCGAGCTGCGTCAGGCACCGTCGGCCACCGGGGCGCAGCTTGCGCTGGGCACCGGCAACCGCTTCCCGGTGATGGAGTACCCGCTCGGGTTCGAGCAGTTGCGCCACAGCGGCTGCCGCGGCGCCGACGGCAGCGCGCTGCCGCTGGCGCACGCCGGCGACGAGGCGCTGGCGCTGCGGCTGCGGGTCGCGCACGCCGCCGGCGGCGGCCTCAGCTGCTGGGCGCAGACCCAGGCCTTCGAGGTCGAGCTGAGCCCGCCGCTGGTGGCGCTGTACCTGAAGGAGATCCAGGCGCCGCCGACGGTGCACCAGGCCTGGGCCGAGCAGCGCGCGCGCGGCCAGGCCTGGACCGAGCGCTACACCAAGCACGCGCG
>JAFLDG010000427.1 GCA_017302495.1 Burkholderiales bacterium | reverse complement strand
GGCGCGGCCGGCCGCGGTCGGCAGGGTCGGCGCCGGGCCGATAGGGCGGCGCCGGCGCCTTGAACCGGCCGAGATAGGCGGCCAGCGCATCGATGTCCTGCGCCCCGCCGAGCGGCGCCCGGCCGCGGGTCAGTACCGAGAAGCCGTCGCCGCCGGCGGCGAGGAAGCTGTTCACCGTCAGACGCCATTCGCGTGCCGGCGCGACCACCTGCCCTTGCGCGTCGACCAGCGTTTCGGTGCGGCCGCCCTGCGTCAGCGTGACCTCGCGGATGCGTGCGCCGCAGGCGCGCGCGCCGTCCCAGCGCACGTGGAAGCCGGCCGAAGGCAGCAGCAGCCGGGTGGCGGTCGGCAACTGGCCGCCGCAACCGGCGAACTGCTGCTCGAGCAGCTCCTTGACCTGCTGCGTGGTCAGCGTCAGCGTGACCAGGCTGTTGCCGAAGGGCTGGACCGTGAAGGCCTCGCCGTAGGTCACGTTGCCGTCGCCTTCCGACCCGCGCTGCTGGAACGTGAACCCCGGCGTGCGCACGCCGCCCCGGTTCACCAGCGCGATCTGCGCGCCGCCGAACCCGGGGGCGCGCGTCGCGGCCAGCTGGGCGTCGGCGATCAGGTCGCCGGCGGGCATGTTGCAGGCGGCGTCGACTGCGGCGTTCGGCAGCTCGACGGCGATCGAACCGACCACCGCCGCCGCCCTCGGCGCGACCAGCGCCGCGTAGCCGTCGACGATGCCGGCCACGGCCGGGTCGGGCGGCGGCTCGCGCCGGTCGACCAGCCGGTTGACCGCGGCCACCCCGGTCACGTCGCGGCTCTTCGGGTCCAGGGTCAGGTCGATGTCGGTGAGCACCCGGCCGAACGCGCTCGCGCTGGTCGCGGTCACCGGCCGCCCCTTCGCGTTCGGCAGCCGGCACACGTACGGCGCATGGGTGTGGCCGCTGATCACCAGGTCCACCGCGTCGTCGAGCTGCGCGACGATGCGCGCGATCGGGGTGCCGGCCATGTCGCCGTCGCAGCGGTTGATGTCGGCCAGGCTGCCGCTCTGCACGCCGCCCTCGTGCACGAGCACGACGATCGCCTCGACGCCGTCGGCGCGCAGCCGCGGCACGAGCGCGTTCACGGTGGCCGCTTCGTCGCGGAACTCGAGCCCGGTCACGCCGCTCGGTGTGACGATCGCCGGCGTGTCCTTCAGCGTCATGCCGACGAAGGCCACCGGCACGCCGCCGAAGCGCTTGACGCCGTAGGCCGGCAGCAGCGGCCGGCCGGTGGCCTTGGCGATCACGTTCGCCGCCAGCCACTGGAACTTCGCGCCTTCGTACGGCACCGGCGTGCCGACCTTCGCGCCCTGGCAGCTGTTCGGATCGGGCTGGCCGTCGGCGCCGATGCGGCAGCCGCCGCGCTGCAGCCGCAGCAAGTGCGACCAGCCATGGTCGAACTCGTGGTTGCCGACCGCGTTGAACTCCAGCCCGATCCGGTTCAGCGTCTCCACCGCCGGTTCGTCGAAGAACAGCGCCGAGATCAGCGGCGTCGCGCCGACCATGTCGCCGGCACCGACGACGACGTGGTGCGGGTTCTGCGCCTTGAGCCGGTTCACGTGCGCGGCGATCGCATCGGCGCCGCCGACCGGGACCCGCTGCTCGGGCGGCGCCGCGAGGTTGGGCGCGAACGAGCCCGGCGACTGCAGGTTGCCGTGGTAGTCGTTGAAGCCGATCACCTTGACCGTGAACGGCTCGGCCGGCGCCGGCGGCGTCGAGCAGGCGGCCAGCGCGGCCAGCACGGCCAGCGCGGCCAGCACGGCCGGGCCGAACGGCGTGAACGGCCGGGCCGGGCAACAGGCAAGGGGGAAAAGGCGCATCGTCGGCTCCGCAGGTCCGGTGGCAGCTTGCTGCCGGGGTCGTGGGCAGGAAGGGGGCGGGGGGTTCAGGGCCGCTCGCGGCGCCAGACGCCGGCCAGCGCGCGCGCCTTGGCCCAGGCGCCGAGCCGCTCGTCGGACAACGCGTCGAGGAAGTCCGACAGCCGCTTGGACTTGACCATCGTGTACACCGTCAGCGCCGCGGTCGCGACGAAGACGATGCCGAACAGCGCCAGCCGCCGCGCCGGCGGTGCGTCGGCCTCGGCGAACAGGTTCATGCCGAGGAAGCCGGTGGTCACGGTGCCGATCAGGCCGAAGATCGTCACCACCGTCAGCCGCACCACGGTGTTCGCCTGTCGGCGCAGGCTGTCGGTCTCGAGGTAGCCGGCCATGTCGGCGATGCGCTCCTTGACCTCGGCGTACAGCGGGTCGATGCCGAGGTGCGTCGTGCACAGCCGGAACAGCGCGCGCGCCTGCGCCTGCTCGGAGATCTCGTGGAACCAGTAGCGGTGGGTGAAGACGAGGAAGTTCGCGAAGCACTCGCGGATCGTGCGCTTGAAGCGGCGGATGCTGTCGGTGTCGGCCAGGTCCAGGTGCTTCAGCGCCTCGGCCAGGCGGTCGCTGAACATCAGCAGCGCGGCCTTCTGGAAGTGCGCGATCAGGAACAGCAGGAAATGTTGGTGGCGGAACTGCGCGAGCACGCCGCGTTCCTCGTCGACGAAGAAGGCCGCGGCCGCGTCGCCGACGACCACCAGCGAATGCCCGCTGACCAGGTAGCGCGTGTGCGGCGCCGCGCCGGCGTCGGACCAGAACCGGTCGTAGCAGTGCGCGCGCTCGAAGTCGGCGAGCTGCGGCTCGGCGAAGGGCAGCGCGGCGTCGCCGCCGCCTTCGGCCGCGGCCGTGACCAGCCCGAGGCGCACGAAGTCGTTGCGCGTCAGCCGCTGCGGCGCGTCGAGCGCGAGCCAGGCCATCGTCGGCATCCGGTAGTACTCGATCTGGCGGAAGCGCAGGGCGCCGCTGCCGCCGGAGTGGTCGCTGATCAGCGGTTCGAGCACGAAGGCCCAGTGCGCGACGAAGCGTGGCGCCCGGTGTTCGCTGACGTGGGCGAGGAAGGCGTCGCGGTCCTGCGCGTCCGAACGCGCGAGCACCGTGCCCGCGGCGTCGACGAACTCGACGCGGGCCATGCAGTGCTGCGCGTTCCCCGCCGCATCCCAGCCGGCCGGGTAGGCGCGGCCGAAGCGATACAGCAGGTCCTGCGCGCGCGCCAGCGGCAGGTCGGCGCAGCGCCACTCGACGTTGAGCAGCACGACGTCGATGGCGAGGAAGAAATACAGGTCGATGTGCACGACCTCGAGCTCGAGCGGCTCGTCGCCGGGATGCGGCTCGACGCGGATGCGCGCCACGTCGCGGCGGCGGAAGACCCGCATCGGCGAGCCCGCGGCACGCGCCTGCCGGCCGGCGCGGCCCTCGCCGTAGAGGAAGCGCTGCACGTACGGCAGGAAGGTGACGAACTCGTTGTAGTGGCGCTCGTGGAAGTCGTCGGCGCTGCCGGTGAACTCGTCGATCACCTCGCGCCAGACCGTGGGCCGGCCGGGCGGCGCGAGCAGCTCCCACGGCCGGGTCGCGGTGCCGGGCGGCAGCGGCATCAGCCGCAGCGGCCACAGCAGCACCTGGCGCAGCTGGCGCACGATCGGCGGCGGCGGCGGCGAAGCGGGCAGCGCGGGTTCCATCGGCCGCAGTGTAGGCAGGCCGCCGGGCCGCCCGCCTGCGCACAAACGC
>JAFLDG010000426.1 GCA_017302495.1 Burkholderiales bacterium | reverse complement strand
AACAAACTCGCACCTAACATGAAAGGCAGCATAAAACGGTCAATGGAAAAATTGAGCTGCGGCACAATGCCGATGATCCAGACTGAGCCGCCGGAAAGTCCCCAGAAGATCAAGCCTATGTGGCGGCCGCCGATACCACCAGTGCGGCGGCGGCCGTAAGCCGGCAGGCGGCGCGTGCGGCCATCGCGTAGCGGCTCGGACATGGCGGGCACCCGCGCGCCCCGCGACGACGGAAGCGGCCCCGCCGCCGCGCGTCGTCCCCGCGGCAGGCGAGCGTCAGACCCAGTTCTCCGATTTCAGCCCCGGCACGCGGTCGAACTCGCGTGCGTTGTTGCTGACCAGCGCCACGCCGAGCGCCAGCGCATGCGCGGCGATCCACAGGTCGTTGTTGCCGATCGGCGTTCCGGTCTTCTGCAGCGCGGCGCGGACGTCGCCGTAGTGCCGCCCGGCCTCGGCAGGCAGCGCCAGCACCGCGACCTCGCGCGCGAAGGCGTCGAGCAGCGAATGCGCGCGCGCCGGATCGTTGCTCTTGGCGGCACCGAAGCAGAGCTCGCCCCAGGTGATGATCGAGATCCCGAGCGACCCGGGCGCCGCCCGTGCGAAACGGCGCGCCACCGTCGGCGGCCGGTTGCGCGCGATGTAGATGCAGATGTTGGTGTCGAGCAGCCGGGTCACCGGCATCAGAGGCCTTCCCGCGCCTGCGGCGCGGCATCGCCACGGCCCTCGGCGAAGAAGTCCTCGGGCATCGATGCCAGCGCCGCGAAGGCGCCGCGCAGGCTGCGTCGCGGCGGGCGCAGCACGATCTCGTCCCCGCGACGCTCGATCTCGACCTCGGCGGTCTCGAACTGGAACTCGCGCGGAATCCTCACCGCCTGGGAATTGCCGCTGCGAAAGACCTTGGTCATGCCCATGACCGCCTCCGTTGATATACACAACAAGTATATACGCCGGCGATCGTGGGGCCCGCCCACGGTCGACCGTGCGCGCCACGCGCCGCTTTCACCCCTGCCTGCCGCAAGGAGCCTGCCATGTCCGACCTGTCGATGCTGATCAACGGCCTCAAAGTCACGGCCGAGAAAAACGCCACCTTCGAGCGCCGCAACCCGCTCGACGGCACCGTCGCCACGCGCGCGCCGGCCTGCTCGCCGGCCGACGCGGTGATGGCGGTCGAGGCCGCGGCCGAAGCGTTCAAGACCTGGAGCGACACCGGCCCGTCGGCGCGCCGCGCGCTGCTGCTGAAGGCGGCCGACGCGCTCGAGGCCAAGACGCCGCAGTTCGTCGAGGCGGTGCCGGCCGAGACCGGCGCCACCGGGATGTGGGCCGGCTTCAACGTGATGCTCGCCGCCGGCATGATCCGCGAGGCCGCGGCGCTGACGACGCAGGTCGCCGGCGAGGTGATCCCGTCCGACGTGCCCGGCTCGCTGGCGATGGGCGTGCGCCAGCCGGCCGGCGTGGTGCTCGGCATCGCGCCGTGGAACGCGCCGGTGATCCTCGGCGTGCGCGCGATCGCGACGCCGCTGGCCTGCGGCAACACGGTGATCCTGAAGGGCAGCGAGAACTGCCCGCGCACGCACGGGCTGATCGTCGAGGCCTTCCAGGACGCGGGCTTTCCGCCCGGCGTCGTCAACTACCTGACCAACGCGCCGGCCGATGCCGGCGCGGTGGTCGAGGCGATGGTCGCGCACCCGGCGGTGCGGCGCGTCAACTTCACCGGCTCCACGCGCGTGGGCAAGCTGATCGCGATGACCTGCGCCAAGCACCTGAAGCCCGCGGTACTCGAGCTCGGCGGCAAGGCGCCGCTGGTGATCCTGGACGACGCCGACCTCGACGACGCGGTCGACGCCGCCGCCTTCGGCTGCTTCGCCAACAGCGGCCAGATCTGCATGAGCACCGAGCGCATCGTCGTCGACGAGAAGGTGGCCGACGAGTTCGTGCGCAAGTTCGCCGCCAAGGCGAAGGGGCTGCCGCTGGGCGACCCGCGCAAGCCCGAGCCGGTGGTGCTGGGCTCGGTGATCGGCATGAACACCGTCGAGCACTGCAACGCGCTGATCGACGACGCCGTCGCCAAGGGCGCGAAGCTGGTCTGCGGCGAGAAGGCGACCAGCACGCTGATGCCGGCCACGCTGCTCGACCGCGTCACGCCCGCGATGCGCATCTACCGCGAGGAGACCTTCGGCCCGGTGAAGGCGATCGTGCGCGTCGACGGCGTCGAGGAAGCGATCGCCTGCGCGAACGACAACGAGTACGGCCTGAGCGCGGCCGTCTTCGGCCGCGACCTCGCGCGTGCGCTGCAGGTGGCGCGCCGCATCGACAGCGGCATCTGCCACGTCAACGGGCCCACCGTGCACGACGAGGCGCAGATGCCCTTCGGCGGCGTCAAGGGCTCGGGCATGGGCCGCTTCGGTGGCAAGGCCGGCATCGCCGAGTTCACCGACCTGCGCTGGATCACGGTGCAGACGACACCGCGGCACTACCCGTTCTGAAGCGCGCCGGCGCCGGCCCGCTCGGCAGCCGACGGCGGCCACGCTGGCCGCAGCGCCGCCGAGGCACAGGTCCGGAAGCGGCGCGCCGGCGCCGCGGCCGCGGCCTACGATGCCCGGCATGGAAACGACGCTGCCGCGCCGCCGCCCCGCGCCGCATGCGACGCCGGCACGACCCGCGGCGCCCGTGCCGCACCGGCTGCAGTCGCCGCCACGGCGCCGACGGGTTCGTGGGCGCGCCGTGATGCTGCCGGTCCGCTGATGACCCGCCGCCAGCTCGCCGAACTGCTCGCCCTGGCCGCGCTGTGGGGCGGCTCGTTCCTGTGCATGCGGCTCGGCGCGGCCGACTTCGGGCCGGTGGCGCTGGTGTTCGTGCGCTGCGCCGGGGCGGCGCTGTTGCTGCTGCCGGTGCTGCTGCTGCGCGGCGAGGGCGCGGCGCTGCGCGCCCACTGGCGCGGCGTGGCGCTGGTCGGGCTGGTGAACTCGGCCGCGCCGTTCGTGCTCTTCGCCGCGGCCTCGCTCGTGCTGTCCGCCGGGCTGATGGCGGTGTTCAATGCGACCGCCCCGCTGTGGGCTGCGGTCGTCGCCTGGCTCGGCTGGCGCGAGCGGCTCGACGCCTGGCGTGCGGCCGGGCTGGCGCTGGGTTTCGCGGGCGTGCTCGGCCTGTCCTGGGATGCGCTCGCGCTGAAGACCGGCGGCGTGCTCGGCCCGGCGCTGGCGGTGGCCGCCTGCCTCGGTGCGACGCTGCTCTACGGCCTGGCCGCCAACCTGACCCGGCGGCGCCTTGCCGGCGTGCCGCCGATGGCGCTGGCCGCCGGGAGCCAGCTCGCGTCGGCGCTGCTGCTGGCCGTGCCGGCCGCGGCACTGTGGCCGGCCGAGCCGCCCGGCCTCGCGGCCTGGGGGGCTGCGCTGCTGCTCGCGTTCGCCTGCACCGCGCTCGCCTACGTGCTGTACTTCCGGCTGATCGCGCAGCTCGGCGCGACGAAGGCGATCTCGGTCACCTTCCTGATCCCGGCCTTCGCGATGGGGTGGGGTGCGCTCGTGCTCGGCGAGCGGCCGAGCGTGGCGATGCTCGCGGCCTGCGCGGTGATCCT
>JAFLDG010000425.1 GCA_017302495.1 Burkholderiales bacterium | reverse complement strand
TTCTTCCCGTCCGACGCCGGGCAGAAGCCCGAGGACATCGTCCGCGAGCTGCAGCGCCACCGTCCCGGAGGCGGCGAGCGACAGGCCGAGCTTGGCCTGGTCGCCGTCGAGCCCCCAGGCCCAGGCCGAGCCGGCGACCGCGGTGCCGGCCTCGAAGGACGCGCCGAGCGTGCCGCCGAGCTGCACCGCGCAGCCCCAGTACTCGAAGTCGCCGGCGCGCTCGAGCTGCGCGGCGAGGCTCATCGGCGCGACGAGGAAGGGCGCCGCCCGCACCAGCGCCTCGCCCAGGCGCGCCTGCTCGGGCGCGGCCACGTACCACTCCAGCTGCGCCTGCGCCGCGCCCTGCGCGCCGGCACCGAGGGTCCAGACGCCGACCTCGGCGCCGCCCGCGACGCCCGCCGACAGCTTGCCCTGCACCGCGTAGCGCACGACGCGGTGGCCGGCCCGGGCCTCGACGCCGAGGATCGCGAGCTGCTCGTCGTCGAGCACCTCGGCGCGGAACGCGGTCTGCGCCTCGGTCTGCAGCCGCCAGGCCCAGGCACCGACCTGCGCCTGGTGTTGCCGCGGCGTGGCCAGCAGCGGCAGGTCGAGCGCATCGCCGTCGGCGGCGACGTCGGCCAGCGGCCAGGCGAGCACCTGCCACTTCTGGGCTACGCCGGGGCCGAAGACGGCCGCGGCCGCGTCCGCGGCGAGCCGGCCCTTCGCCGCGTCCTGCGCTTCCGAATCGCTGCCGCCGGCGAGCTTGGTCGCGACGAAGGCGGTCACCGCGTCCGCGGCGGCGATCTGCAGGAACGGGGTCTCGGGCATGGGTCCTCCAGCGACGTGCGGAGTATCCGCAGGCAATCGCTCGGCTTCAAGCGCGGCCGGCACCGCGACCCGCACCCCCCGGGTCGGGGGAATCGCCCGCGCGGCCCGCGGCTCCTAGGATCGAGCCCTGCGCAGGCGGCGCCGGGGGCGACCTCTCGGCCCGTTCAGCCCCCGTGGCGCATAGGAAGGAGAGCGCCGTGACCCGGACAGGACCTTTGGGCCTCATGCTGCGGGCGTCCCCGTGTGCGGTGGCCGGCGACGATCGCGCCGGCGGCGGTGTCGACTCGCCGCGCGGGATCCTGGGGGCGGCCCGATACGACCCGAGCGCAGCCGTGCAGGCCGATGCGCGCCGGCGCCGAGGCGAACGCGAGCGGGCGCAGCGCACGCGGCCCGAGGGCGACCCGCAGCGGTGACCCTGAGCGCGTCGATCACCCTGCGTCGCACCCGTCCCAGCGGGTGGGCGCCGCGAGGCAAGCCCGTGCGGCGGCTGCGGGCGCTTGCCAGTCGGATCCAGCCGTCGGCATTCCACGAATGGAGATCGCGATGAACTCAACCCGGAGACTCGGTCTGGCCTGTGTCGTGGCCCTGGCGGCCACCACGGCCCTGGCGGGCATCAAGGCCAGTGGCTACCGTGCCGGCAACTTCAGCTTCACGACGCCGACTGCGCTGGTACCGTTGACCACGACCGGAGGCACCGCGCTGACCTGGAATCAGGGCTCGGCCGGCAAGAAGATCATGACCTTCTCCGCCGAGTGCTCGGTCGATGCGCCGGCCGGCAACAACTTCGCCTGGGTCGACATCGACATCCTCCACAACGGCGTCGCCGTGCCACCGACGGCGGGCTCCTCCGATGGCTTCTGCAGCGCCGACGGTGTTGCCGGTTTTGCCGGTTATGTCCGCGCGTCCATTACCGTCGTCATACCGGCTGTCGCCGGCGCCAACACGGTGCAGGTGCTGGCGCGGCTGAACGCCGGTGCGACCGGCGGTTGGGTCAGCGACACGTCGACCCTCATCGTCGATCCCTGACGGCGTGTCGGCACCGTGTCGTCGTGCGGTTGCGGGAGCGGCAACGGGCGACGGCCCGGGGGCGGCTACGCTGCCGCCCCGACCGCGAACCCCCGATAACCCGCCGCAGCCACCTCCGCGCAGCGCTTGACGTAGCCGGGGAAGCTGCTCGCCAGCGGCATGAACATGCGCGGCTTGCCCGGGATGTTCGCGCCCAGGTACCAGGAATTGCAGCTCAGGAAGATCGTGCCCCGTGCGCAGGCGTCGACGTGCGCGACCCAGTCGGCTTCGGCTTCGGCGGTGGGCTCGATCGTCGGATGGCCGTGGGCGTCGAGCCAGGCGATGGCCTCGGCCACCCAGTCGACATGGTGCTCGATCGCGGCGATCACGTTCGTGAAGGCCGCGGTGCTGCCCGGGCCGACCAGGTGGAACAGGTTCGGGAAGCCGGCGATGCCCAGGCCCAGGTAGTTCAGCGGGCCGCCGGCCCACTTCTGCCGGATCGGCAGGCCGCCGCGGCCGCGCAGGTCGAGCTTCAGCAGCGCGCCGGTCACCGCGTCGAAGCCGGTGGCGAGCACGACCGCGTCGACGCGATGGCGCTCGCCGCCGGCCACGAGCCCGTCGCGGGTGAAACCTTCGAGCGGCTGCCGGTTCAGGTCCACCAGCCGCACGTTCGGCCGGTTGAAGGTGGCGTAGTAGCCGCTGTCGACGCACAGCCGCTTGCAGCCGAGCGGCTGGCTCGGGCACAGCGCCTGCGCCGTGGCCGCATCGTGCACGGTCTCGCGGATGCGGTCGCGCACGAACGCGGCGGCGAACGCGTTCGACTCGAGGTTCGTCAGCAGGTCGTTGAACGCGCCGAGGAACGCGAAGCCGCCGGCCTGCCAGCGCTGCGCGAACATCGCCTCGCGTTCGGCCGGGGAGGCCTGCAGCGCGGAGACCCGGTTCGGCGGCCGCTCGCTGCCGAAGCCGCCGAACATCTGCCGGTTGCGCGCGCGAAAGGCCGCGTAGTCGGCCTTGATCCGCGCTTCGGTGGCCGGATCGAGCGGCCCGTTGCGCGCCGGCACGCAGTACGCCGGCGTGCGCTGGAACACGGTCAGGACTTCCGCCTGCCCGGCCAGCAGCGGGATCGCCTGCACCGCCGACGAGCCGGTGCCGACGACCGCCACGCGCCGGCCGCGCAGATCGACCGCCGCGTGCGGCCAGTCGGCGGTGTGCAGCACCGTGCCATCGAAGTCGGCCAGGCCGGGCAAGCGCGGCGCGTTCGGCGCCGACAGCGGGCCGCTGGCCATGACGACGAAGCGCGCGCGCCACTGCCGGCCGTCGCCGGCGCGCACCTGCCAGCAGCGCGCGGCTTCGTCGAAGTGCGCGGCCGCGATCCGCGTGTCGAACGCGATCGCGTCGCGCAGGCCGAAGCGGTCGGCGACGTGGTTCGCGTAGGCCAGCAGCTCGGGCTGCGCGGCGTAACGCTCGGTCCACCGCCACTGCTGCTGCAGCGCCTCGTCGAACGAGTACGAATATTCGAGGCTCTCGATGTCGACGCGCGCGCCCGGGTAGCGGTTGTGGTACCAGGTGCCGCCGACGCCAGGCGCGGCCTCGACGGCGTGCACGCGCAGCCCCATCGTGCGCGCCTTGTGCAGCATGTACAGCCCGGCGAAGCCGGCGCCGACGACCAGCAGGTCGAGCGGGGCGGCGGGTCGCGGCGCGGGCATCGGCGCAGCATAGCGGCGCCGATACCCCGCCTCGGTCACGTCGGCGAC
>JAFLDG010000424.1 GCA_017302495.1 Burkholderiales bacterium | reverse complement strand
AGCGCGACCGGCAAGGCACCCTGCGGCGGCGCGCACAACTCGGCCCAGTCCTCGGCGAGTTCGCGCAGCTCGGTCGCGAACCGGCCCTCGGCCGGCTCGCCGGCGTGCGCCAGATCGACCCCGCCGTGGGCCTGCGCCTCGCGGTCGATGCGGCTGAGCGCCTTCGCGCAGGCGGTGAAATCGTCTTCGTGCCAGTCGCAGGCGTCGAAGCGCTCGACCACCTCCCACCGCACCCGATGGTGCTGACGCAGCGCCGTCAGCAGCACCCCCGTGCGGGGGGCGATCCCGGGCCGAAGCGGACTGGAGAAATCGTCGAGAAAGTACAGGTGGAAGCGCAGTTCGCCGGCGGGGCCGTCCCGCTCCATCGCATGCAGCACCGGCCGCACCATGCGGCCGGCCTGGGCGCTCTCGAAGCTCGTGCCCAGCGGCCGGAAGACGTTCCCCGCCGCGGCCTTGCGCAGCACGACGAGCAACTCGTCGAGCCAGGGCGTGGCGGCACCGGCGCTGCGCAGCGGTGCCACCAGCGCGCCCCAGGTGCGGGGCGTCTCGGCCTTGCCGAACAAGTGGGCGGTCAGGCGGTCGGTCTCGATCGTGCACGCATCGAGGCGCTCGGCATCGGCCAAGGCTTCGCCGCCCGGCACCACGAGGGTGACGCCGGGATGGAAGGCCACCGGCTGCCGCGGCGGCCGCAGCGCCTGCGCGATCCCCGCCGCTGCCTGCCGGATGGTGTCGTCGTCCAGGTCCGGGTTCAGCGCGTCCCAGCCCGGCAGGGGGTCGGGCTGCCGGAACAGCCCGTCCAGGAAGCGGACGAGGTGCTCGACGTCACCGGGTACCGCCTGGAAGCCGTCCACCGCCCCCGGCAGGGCCGCGCCCGGGTGATGCAGGCAGATCAGCCGTTCCAGCTTGCGCGACGTGGCGCTCGCGCGGAACAGGCCGGTCTCGTACATGCACCAGCCGCTCAGCTCGCGCGTGCCGGACACCAGCAGCACGAACCACTGCGAACGCTTGGTCGCTTCCTCGATCTCCGACTTGTAGTCCCGGCCGGAGATGCGCTCGGTGAACTCGTCGGCGAAGGTGACGTCGACGCGCCCGCGCGAGAGCCGGCGGAACGTCTCGGCCACGGTACGCGCCGCCGCCGCGTCCAGGTCGGCGCGGTAGCTGATGAAGGCACGGACGAAACCCTCGTGCAGGCTGTACGCCACGCGGTGCATCGCGGTGGCGTAGTGCGGATCGTCGCCGAGCAGCTCGTGGGCGCGCTTCAGGCAGCGCTCGTCGTCGGGATGGCGGCGCAGCAGCTTGCCCAGCACCGCCTCGCCGCGAAGGTGCGAGAAGTCGGCCTGCGGGCTGTCGGTCGCCCGGGTGAACTCGATCACGTTGCGCTTCATCGCCGCTCCTGTCCCGAAGGGGGGCGCGCGGTTGCCGGCCGCCGTCCGTCGGCACCCGCAATCCCCTCAGCGCGCGCTGAGCGCATTGCTGACCAAGCGCGCGGTGATGTCGACGATCCGGATCATGCGCTCGTACGGCATGCGCGTCGGCCCGATCACGCCGAGGGTGCCGACGATCCGGCCGTCGACCTCGTACGGCGCGGTCACCACCGACAGCGACTCGAAGGGCACGACCTGGCTCTCGCCGCCGATGTAGATGCGCACGCCCTCGGCGCGGCTGCTCACGTCGAGCAGCCGCATCAGCTCGGTCTTGCGCTCGAACAGGTCGAACAGCCGGCGCAGCGCCTCCATGTCGTTGCCCAGCGCCGGCACGTCGAGCAGCCGGCGCTCGCCGCTGACGACCACCTGCTCGGTGCTCTCGGCCAGCGCCTCGCTGCCGGCCTGCACCGCCGCCTGCATCAGCAGCGCGATCTCGGAGCGCAGCGCCTCGACCTCGGTCTGCAGCCGCGCGCGCATCTCGTCGATCGCCAGCCCCGCGTAGTGGGCATTGAGGTAGTTGGTGGCCTCGACCAGCTCGGCCTGCGCATAGTCGCGCGCGGTGAAGATCACCCGGTTCTGCACGTCGCCGTCGGGTGCGACCAGGATCACCAGCACGCGCCGCTCGCCCAGGCGCAGGAACTCGATGTGGTGGAACGCCGCCGGCTTGCGCGGCGCACTGACCACGCCGACGAAATTCGACAGGTTGGACAGCAGCAGCGCGGCCTGCGTGATCACGCGCTGCGGCTGGTCGGGATGCAGCTGCTCGCGCGCCGCGGCCAGGTCGGGCAGCACCTGCTCGGCGTCGAGCGGCTGCGCGGTCAGCATCGTGTCGACGAAGAGCCGGTAGCCGCGCGCGGTGGGCACGCGGCCGGCGCTGGTGTGCGGGCTGGCGATCAGGCCCAGCTCTTCGAGGTCCGCCATCACGTTGCGGATCGTCGCCGGCGACAGCTCCAGCCCCGAGGCGCGCGACAGCGTGCGCGACCCCACCGGCTGGCCGTCGGCGATGTAGCGCTCGACCAGCATCTTCAGCAGCGTGCGTGCCCGCTCGTCCAGCATGTTTTTCATTCTAAGGAGCGGCCGTGCCGGGCCGCGTCGGCGGCAATCCCTATGGTCTAATGATCCGCATGCCGCAGCGCTTCCACCACGCCGCCATCGTGGGCAAGTACCAGGCCCACGGCATCCGGCCGGTGCTGGAAGAGATCGCGCAGTTCCTGGTCGGCCTCGGGCTCGAAGTGTCCTTCGACGAGACCACCGCGCACAGCACCGGCGTCACCGACTACCCGGCGCTGGCGCCGGCCGAGATGGGCCGGCGCTGCGACCTGGGCGTGGTCGTCGGCGGCGACGGCACGATGCTCGGCATCGCGCGCGAACTCGCCCGCCACGACCTGCCGCTGGTCGGCATCAACCAGGGCCGGCTCGGCTTCATCACCGACGTGCCGGTGGGCCACTTCCGCGACGCGCTGGCGCCGATGATCGCCGGCGACTACGAGGAGGAGCACCGCGCGATGCTCGCCGGCGAGGTCTGGCGCGACGGCGAGCAGATCTTCGACGCGCTGTCGATGAACGAGGTGGTGGTCTCGCGCGGCGCGACCGCGAGCATGGTCGAGCTGCGCGTCGACATCGGCGACGACTTCGTCGCCAACCTGCGCGCCGACGGCCTGATCGTCGCCTCGCCCACCGGCAGCACCGCCTACGCGCTGTCGGCCGGCGGGCCGATCGTGCACCCCGGCATCGCCGGCATGCTGCTCGTGCCGATCGCGTCGCACACGCTGTCGAACCGGCCGATCGTGCTGCCCGACGCGGCCGAGATCCGGGTCCAGATCGTCGCCGGGCGCGACGCCTCGGCCAACTTCGACATGCAGAGCCTGGCCAGCCTGCTGCACGGCGACCAGGTGCGCGTGCGCCTCGCGTCGCACCGCGTGCGCTTCCTGCACCCGCGCGGCTGGAGCTACTACGCGACGCTGCGTCGCAAGCTGCGCTGGTACGAAGGCGTGGTCTAGGGCGCTCGCGATGCTGCGCCGTCTGGGCCTGCGCGACCTGGTGCTCGTCGAGCAGCTCGAGCTCGAGTTCGACGCCGGCTTCACCGTGCTCACCGGCGAGACCGGCGCCGGCAAGTCGATCCTGATCGACGGCCTGCAGCTCGCACTCGGCGCGCGCGGCGACGCCGCGCTGGTGCGCGAGGGCGCGGCGCGCGCCGAGGCCGTGGCCGAGTTCGA
>JAFLDG010000423.1 GCA_017302495.1 Burkholderiales bacterium | reverse complement strand
CCACGCTGCTGGCGCTGAACCGGCTGTGGGGCCTGCACTGGCCGCGCGGCCGGCTGCTCGCGCTCGGCGCGACGCTCGGCGCCGACGTGCCCTTCTTCGTCGGCGGCCGCAACGCCTTCGCCGAGGGCATCGGCGAGCGGTTGACGCCGATCGACCTGCCGGCCCAGGCCTTCGCCGTGGTCAAGCCGCCGGCCGCGCTCGCCACGGCGGCGATCTTCGCCAGCGCGGCGCTGAAGCGCGACACCCCGGCTGTTATACTTTCCGGCTCCCTGGCGGGCTCCGCCGCAGCGGCATCGTTCGATGCCGGCTTCGGCCGCAACGATCTGCAGCCGGTGGCCGAGGCAGCGTGCGCCGACGTGTCGGCCGCGTTGCATTGGCTGCAGGCACGCTTCGGCAACAGCCGGATGACCGGATCGGGCAGCGCGGTGTTCGCGAGGGTCGGCATGGCCGAGGCCACCCGGGCGACAGGGTTCGCGGACGATCTGCCCGCGGGCTGGGTGGGGCGGCTGTGCCGCAGCCTGGACCGGCACCCGCTGTGGGGCTGGGCCGGCTGAGGCGGTTTGCAAGGGCGCGGCGCGAGTCGGGTCCGGTGTAGGGGAGTCGCCAAGTTGGTCAAGGCATCGGATTTTGATTCCGACATGCGAGGGTTCGAATCCTTCCTCCCCTGCCAAAGCTTCGCTCCGGCGCCCGGGGCCTGACCGGCGCTGTTCCGCGCCACGGCGACGAAGGTCCACCACCGTGCTGTTCAACACCGTGCTCTTCACGGGCAACGCCAACCCGACGCTGGCCCACGAGATCGCGTCGCTGCTCGGCGTCGACCTGGGCCGGGCGCTGGTCGGCCGCTTCTCCGACGGCGAGGTGCGCATCGAGTTGCAGCAGAACGTGCGTGCGCGCGACATCTTCGTGATCCAGCCGACCTGCGCGCCGACGAACGAACACCTGATGGAGCTGTGCATCCTGGTCGATGCGCTGAAGCGCGCGAGCGCGCGGCGCATCACCGCGGTGGTGCCCTACTTCGGCTACGCCCGGCAGGACCGGCGGCCGCGTTCGACCCGGGTGCCGATCAGCGCGAAGGTGGTCGCGAACATGCTGCAGAGCGTCGGCGTCGAGCGGCTGCTGACGATGGACCTGCACGCCGACCAGATCCAGGGTTTCTTCGACATCCCGGTGGACAACATCTACGCGTCGCCGGTGCTGCTGTCGGACCTGAAGAGCCGCAACTACCCGAACCTGGTCGTCGTTTCGCCCGACGTCGGCGGCGTGGTGCGGGCGCGCGCGCTGGCCAAGCAGCTCGGCTGCGACCTGGCGATCATCGACAAACGGCGCGCGAACCCGAACGAATCCGAGGTGATGCACGTCATCGGCGACATCGACGGCCGCCACTGCGTGATCATGGACGACATGATCGACACCGCCGGCACGCTGGTCGCGGCGGCCGAGGTGCTGAAGCAGCGCGGCGCGAAGCGCGTCTTCGCCTACTGCACGCATCCGGTGTTCTCCGGCCCGGCGATCGGGCGCATCGATGGCTCGCAGATCGACGAGGTGGTGATCAGCAACACGATCCCGCTGAGCGAGGCGGCCAAGGCCTGCGCGAAGATCCGGCAGCTGTCGGTCGCCTTCCTGTTCGCCGAGACGATCCGCCGCATCAGCGACGGGGAATCGGTGACTTCGCTGTTCGCCGAGCAGAACAGTAACTTTTGATGGAGAGCGGGCCTCGCCTGCGGCGGGCCCTTTTCTTTGGCTGGGGATGAGCCCCGCCGTTCTCGGCACCTGGTCGCGGGTGCCTGCCAACCTGGAGTGAAGCATGAAGTTCGTCGCATTCGAGCGCACGCAGCAGGGGACCGGAGCGAGCCGCCGCCTGCGCGCCGCGCAGAAGGTGCCCGGCATCGTCTACGGTGCCGGCACGCCGGCCATGATCGAGCTGGACCACAACGCGCTGTCCCTGGCGCTGAAGAAGGAAGCGTTCCACTCGTCGATCCTCGACATGGAGCTCGCCGGCCAGGTGCAAAAGGTGCTGCTGCGCGACGTCCAGATGCACCCGTGGAAGCAGCAGGTGCTGCACGTCGACTTCCAGCGCATCGACGAGACGACGCGGCTGCACAAGAAGGTGCCGCTGCACTTCGTGAACGAGGACAGCTCGGCCGCGGTCAAGACCGACAAGTGCCTGGTCAGCCACGTGACGACCGAGCTCGAGGTCGAGTGTCTCGCCTCGCAGCTGCCGGAGTTCATCACGATCGACCTCGGCCATCTGGTCAAGGGCCAGTCGATCCACGCCAGCGAGCTGAAGCTGCCCGAGGGCATCAAGTTCGTCCGCCACGGCAAGCTCGACCCGGTGATCGTCGCCGCGAACCCGCCGAAGGCCGAGGAAGAGGCCGCGCCGGCGCCGGTGGTGGTTGCGCCGGCCGCGAAGACGCCGGCGAAGAAGAAGGACGAGAAGCAGAACAAGAAGTGAGCTCGCGGGCGCCCCGCAGCCATCACGAAGGCCCCGCTCCGGCGGGGCCTTGTCCTTCCGCCCGGGCATGACGGCCCGCCTCCACCCGCCGGTGCGCGGGCGGCCCTAACATCGACCCCCGTCACGGTAGCGCCCGATCATGATCCGCCTGCTCGTCGGCCTCGGCAATCCGGGCCCGGAGTACGAAGCCACCCGGCACAACGCCGGCTTCTGGTGGCTCGACGCAGCGGCGCGCAAGCTCGGCGCCGCGATGCAGCCGCAGCGCCAGTGGTTCGGGCTCGCGGCACGGATCGACGGCCCGCACGGGCCGGTGTGGCTGCTCGAGCCGATGACCTACATGAACCTGTCCGGCAAGTCGGTCGCCGCGCTCGCGCGCTTCTACAAGATCGAGCCGGCGCGGATGCTGGTCGTGCACGACGAGCTCGACCTGCCGCCGGGCCAGGCGCGGCTCAAGCTCGGCGGCGGCGCGGCCGGCCACAACGGGCTGAAGGACATCGTCGCGCAGTTGGGCACGCCCGACTTCTGGCGCCTGCGGCTGGGCATCGGCCACCCGGGCATCAAGGCCGAGGTCGCCGACTACGTGCTGCGCAAGCCGCCGGCCGAGGAGCGCGACGCGATCGTGCAGGCGGTGGCGCGCAGCCTCGAGTCGCTCGACCTGCTGCTGGCCGGCGAGATGCTGCGCGCGACGAACGTCGTGCACGCGAAGCCGCCGCGGCCCAGGCCGCCGAAGCCGGCACCGGCCGCCGACACCGCCCCGGCCGACCCGGCGACGGAGCCGCGTTGATGCCGTCTGGCGCGACCGCCCCCGCCGCGCGTGGCCTGGCCGCGATCGTGGCGTGGCTCGGGTTGGCCCTCGCCGCGCCGGCGGTGCCGGCCGCGCCGCCGCAGACCGTCTACCGCTGCGGGCCGGACGGTCGCAGCTATTCGCAGACACCCTGCGCGGACGGGCAAGCGCTGACCGTGGACGATCCCCGCACGGCAGGCCAGCGCCGGGAGGCCGAGGACGTCGCCCGGCGCGAGGCGAAGACCGCCCAGCAGCTGGCCGACGAACGCCGGCAGCGCGAGGCCGCGGCCCGCGGGCAGCCGGCGATCGGCATCAAGCCCGACCCGCCGCCATATTTCGATAAAAATGATTCAGGATCGAAAGGATATTTGACTGAACAAGAGTTGAAAAAATTTGTTGCAGAAAT
>JAFLDG010000422.1 GCA_017302495.1 Burkholderiales bacterium | reverse complement strand
GTGCGCGCGCCGGCCACGCCGGTGGTCGTCGTGCGCGGCCGGCCGCAACTCGGCTTCGACGCGCAGCGCGTGCTGGGCGCGCTGCCGCGCGGCTGATCAGAACGCGTAGGTCAGCTGCCCCGACAGGATGACGGTGGAGTTGTTGTAGCTGCCGTTGACGCGCCCGCTCGACGCCGGATTCGGCGGCTGGCCGAAGTTGCTCGAGCCGATGTCGTCGATGCCCGCGCTGCGCACCCAGAGGTAGGCCGCGCCGACGTCGAGCCACAGCTGCGGGCTGAACTGGTAGCGCGCGCCGCCGGCGAGCCAGGTGCGGTCGGCGTCGGGCAGGCGCACGGTGCGGAACCCGTCCTGCACCGGCGACTGGTCGTAGGCCAGGCCGCCCCGGAACAGCCAGTTCGCGTCGTGGCGGTAGTTGACGCCGACCGCGATCCGCCACGCGTCGTCGAAGTTCTCGGTCGTCGACTGCAGCGGGCTGCCGTCGCTGCGGGTGAAGGTCAGCGCCTGGATCGAACTCCAACCGGTGTACTGCAGGTCGGCCACCAGGTCCCAGCGTTCGTTCAGCCGGCCGAAGTACGACACGTTGACGATCTCGGGCAGTTCGATCTGCGAGGTCACGCCCGAGCCGTACAGGACCTGCGAGTTCACGCCCGCGGCGAGCTGGCCGACGATCGCCGCCAGCGGCGGCGACAGCGCCGGCAACTGGGGGTTCGCGAACGCGACCTGGCCGGAGACCGTGTACTTCAGCCCCGATCGGTAGTGCGCGCCGAGGCGGTGGTCCTTGTCGATGTCGAACAGCACGCCGAGATTCCAGCCCCAGGCGTGGTCGCTGCCGCTAAGCTCGGTGTTGCTCGTCAGTCCCGGCGTGGCCTGCGCGATCGCGTTGTAGGTCGGCGATCCCGGCGCGATGCCGTTCACCGCCGCGGCGGCCAGCAGCGCGGCCGAGTAGTTGGCATTGCTGGTGAAGGTCGCGTCCAGGTACTGGTAGTTCAGGCCGACGCCGAGCGCGAGATTCGGCAGCGCCTGCCACGACACCGCCGGGTTGACGTTGATCGTCATCAGGTCCGACTTCAGGCCCTGGAAGCGGCCGATCCAGCCGTCGTCGTACTCGGTCGTCAGGCCGAAGGGCGCGTTGACGCCGATGCCGGCCACCCATTGCGGCGCGATCGGCATCGTGAAGTACAGGTTCGGCACCGCCGCCAGGCTGCCGGCGTCGCCGCCGTTGTTGCCCAGCGGCTGCTGCGCCGCCGCCACCGAATTCGCGTTGCTGAACTTCAGCGACGGCTTGATCAGGTTGAGCGCGCCGGCCACCTGGCTTTGGCCGAGCCGGGACATGCCGGCCGGATTGGCCCAGACGGTCGAAGCATCCTCCGCCGCGGCCGCGCCGCCGGCGTAGGCATTGCCGAGTCCGCTGCCGGAGTTCTCCTGCAGCGCGAAGCCGGCGCTCAGCGCCGGCCCCGCGGCGGCCGCGAGCGCGATCGTGGTCAGGGTCGCGACGGCCGGGTGGCGCGCGCGGATGTAGGCGCTGGTCATGTCTGCTCCCTCGGATGGCCCACCGCACGCCCCGCATCGACCGATCGGGGTGCCGGTGCGGCGATGCCGCCACCTTAGACCCGGGTTCGTCTCGGTGCCTTGACAAAAGTCACCACCGTGCGTTGCCGGTCGGTTCCGGCACGCCGCGGTCAGGACGGTTCGTGATCGCGCCCATCGCGTTCCGTCCGGCGGCCGCGTGGGCGGTTCCCGGCCCGGAGCTGCTGTTCGGAAGGTCTGCTGTTCCCGTTACGCCGCTGTTGCGACCGAGAGGCAAAGGCGAGGAGGGGGCAGCCGACTCCGTTCAGCCAAATTCTCATTCACTCCGTCGGCCGCCCCCTCCTCGCCTTTGCCGGCACCGGCTGCGCGCTCCGGCTCCGACGACAAGACGCTTCGCCCGTGCGGACGGGGGCGGCGTAGGCACACCACAGGTCGGGCCGACGACGGGGTGGCCGACGGAGCGAATGAGAATTGGGCTGAGCGGAGTCGGCCACCCCGTCGGCGGCCCCGTGCGCCGCGTCGAAGCGCCGCAGTGGCCGCTTTCGTCACAACGACGAAGGACAGCCAAGGGCCGCGAGCGGGCCTTCCGGTCGGATCGCGATTGAACGCGATTCGTCGTCAGCCGGTTTCGAGGCCCAGCGCGTGCAGGTCGCCGCGGCCGCGGCGCAGCACCTCGGGCGTGCCGCTGCTCAAGTCGACCACGGTCGTCGGCTGCATCGGGCAGGCGCCGGCGTCGATCACCGCCTGCAGCAGCTTCTGGAAGCGCTCGCGGATCGCCTGCGGGTCGTTCATCGGCTCGGTCTCGCCGGGTGCGATCAGCGTGGTGCCGAGCAGCGGCTGGCCGAACTCGGCGAGCAGGGCCTGCGTCACGCGATGCGCCGGCACACGCAGGCCGATCGTGCGCCGCGACGGATGGCTCAGCCGGCGCGGCACCTCCTTCGTCGCCTCGAGGATGAAGGTGTAGGGCCCGGGGGTGCCGAGCTTGAGCAGCCGGTACTGCTGGTTGTCGACGCGCGCGTAGGCCGCCAGTTCGCGCAGGTCGCGGCACAGCAGCGTCAGATGGTGCTTGTCGTCGACGCCGCGCAGCCGGCGCAGCTGCATCGCCGCGGCCTTGTCGTCGAGGTGGCAGACGAGCGCGTAGCTCGAGTCGGTCGGGACCGCGGCGATGCCGCCGCCGTGCAGGATCTGCGCCGCCTGCTTCAGCAACCGCGGCTGCGGGTTGTCGGGGTGGACCTCGAAGTACTGCGACATGCCCGCATTGTCGCCAGCACCGGCCGGCCCCGGCACAGTCCGGCGTCGGCGGACGGCTCAGCCTTGCAGGCCGCGCTCGCGCTATGCAGGCGCTCGCCGCTGATCCGGCAGTCGGCCCTGCGCAGGCAGGGCCTCGTGTCCGGATCAGCCCCGCTGCACGCGGTGCTGCAGCTCGGCCCACACCGGCCTCAGCCGACCCGGCAGGTCGGGCAGCGCGCCGAGGTCGGTGCGGCTCTCGCCCGGGGCGTGGAAGTCGCTGCCGCGCGAGGCGAGCAGGCCGAACTCGAGCGCGACCTCGGCGTACTTCGCCGCCTCGGCCGCGCTGTGGCTGCCGGTGAGCACCTCGACGCCGCGGCCGCCGTGGGCGACGAATTCGCCGAACAGCGCGTACTCCTCGTTCGGCGTGAACCGGTAGCGCGCCGGGTGCGCGATCACCGCGATGCCGCCGGCGCCGGTGATCCAGCGCACCGCGTCGCCGAGCCCGGCCCAGCGGTGCGGCACGTAGCCCGGCTTGCCCTCGACCAGGAAGCGGCGGAAGACCTCGTCGGTGTGGGCGCAGACGCCGGCGTCGACCAGGAAGCGCGCGAAGTGCGTGCGCGAGACCAGCGCCGGGTTGCCGGCGTGCGCGAGCGCCCCTTCGTAGGCGCCGCGGATGCCGGCCTGCGCCAGCGCCGCGGCCATCTCGTGCGCGCGCGCGCCGCGGGAGGAGGCAGAAAAGCGCTCGATGCGCAGATCCCGCTCGTCCCCTTCATCGACTTCCTGACTGCGCTCCCGCTAAGGGCCGCCTTGATCAAGCTCAACATCACAGGCACTGGAGCCCCGCGCTACACCAGCGGCATCTATCAGGTCACCCGGGCCCAACTGCTGA
>JAFLDG010000421.1 GCA_017302495.1 Burkholderiales bacterium | reverse complement strand
CAGCGACCCGCGCGCGCCGCTGCCGCCGGCGCTGCTGCTGCTGCTGGCCGCGCTGCTGCTGGCCGACGACGAGGCCGACCTGCCTGCCGGCGCCGCGACGCCGCTGTCACACCTGCCGTCGGGACCGGTTCCCGGCTCGCGGCGCCCGAGCGCCGCCGGGCCGAGCTCGGCCCGCCCCCCATGGGCATCGAGCCGAGTGGCCGCGCCACATGGGCCCGAGAACCCCCGTCGATTCGCCTGGAGCTGAAGCACCGATGTACACCGCCAAGGGACGCCTCGATCCGAACGCGATGCTGAAGCAGTACAGCCCGCTGGTGCGGCGGCTCGCGCACCAGATGATCGCGAAGCTGCCGGCCAACGTCGAACTGGACGACCTGATCCAGGTCGGCATGATCGGCCTGTCCGACGCGCTGAGCCGCTTCGATGCGGGGCAGGGCGTGCAGTTCGAGACCTTCGCGACGCAGCGCATCCGCGGCGCGATGCTCGACGAGCTGCGCGGCACCGACTGGATGAGCCGCGGCGACCGGCGCCACCAGCGCAGCATCGAAGCCGCGGTGCACGCGCTCGAGCAGCGCCACGGCCGGCCGCCGAGCGAGAGCGAGATCGCGGCCGAGATGGGGCTGAAGCTGGCCGACTACCAGGAGCTGCTCGGCAAGGTGCGCGGCACCACGCTCGTCTGCCTGGAGGACCTGGGCGGCGAGGACGGCGCCGACGACTTCCTCGACCGCCACCTCGCCACCGACGAAGGCAACCCGCTCGCGCTGCTCGAGGATCGGCGCATGCGCGTGGCGCTGGTCGAGGCGATCAAGAACCTGCCCGAGCGCGAGCAGTACGTGATGAGCATGTACTACGAGCAGGACATGAACCTGAAGGAGATCGCCGCGGTGCTCGGCGTGACCGAGAGCCGGGTCTGCCAGCTGCACAGCCAGAGCATCGCGCGGCTGCGCGCGCGGCTGCGGGAGTGGTGAGCGGGCGGGCCGCGCCGATCCGAGGTCGACGCAAGGCGGACACCGGCAGATTCAAGCGTGACTGCGCTCGACCTTCCGGCTGAAGGTTCACTTCCGGCCCTTTGCTGCTATTCGGAAGGTCCGCTGTTCCCGTTTCGCCGCTGTTGCGACCGAGAGGCAAAGGCGAGGAGGGGGCAGCCGACTCCGTTCAGCCAAATTCTCATTCACTCCGTCGGCCGCCCCCTCCTCGCCTTTGCCGGCACCGGCTACGCGCTCCGGCAGCAACGACAAGACGCTACGCCCGTACGAACGGGAGCGGCGTGGGCGCACCGCTGAACGGGCCGACGGCGGGGTGGCCAACGGAGTGAATGAGAATTTGGCTGAACGGAGTTGGCCACCCCGTCGGCGGCCCCATGCGCCTCGTTGAAGCGCGCCGAACGGCGGCTTGCGGAGAAACGACGAGCGGCAGCCAAGGGCCGAGTGTGACCTTCCGGCTGCGCGTGTTCGAACGCGAGTCCGCGATCGGGCCGCTCAGGCGCCGGCCGGCGCGTCCTGACGTGGCGGGGGAAGGGCGGCCGCCGACACGGTCGTCTCGGCGGCGGCGGGCGCCGCGGCGAGCGTGAGCTCGAAGCGGGCACCGACGCCCGGCGTGCCGTCGGCGCTGATCGTGCCGCGATGACGTTCGACGATGCGCAGCACGATGCTCAGGCCGAGGCCGACGCCTTCGCCGCGCGCGTGCAACTGGCCGAAGGGGCGGAACAGCTGGCTGGCGCGCTGCGGGTCGAAGCCGCTGCCGTTGTCGACGATCGCGATGCGCAGCCGGCCGTCGCCGAGCGCTTCGCCGGACACGTGCACCACCGGCGCGTCGACCTCGCGCGTGAACTTCGCGGCGTTGCCGAGCAGGTTGCGCAGCGCGATCTTCAGCGCAGGCCGGTGGCCGAGCACGCGCAGCCCCGGCTGCACGTGCCACTGCACCGGCGCGCGCCGCGGCTGCGGCGGCAGCTCGTCGATCACCTCGTGCGCGAGCGCGCTGCAGTCCACCGGCTGCAGCGGCATCGGCAGCAGCGAACTGCGCGCCATCTCCAGCAGCACGCCGACGGTCTCGGCCATGCGTCGCGCGGCCTGGATCTGCAGCACCAGCAGCTCGCGCTCGTCGTCGTGCAGCCGCGCGCCGGCGCGGTCGCGCAGCAGGCCGGCCAGGCCCTGCACGTGGCCGATCGGCGTGCGCAGCTCGTGCGCGAGCTGGCGCGCGAAGGCCTCGAGGTCGTGGTTGACCTGCTGCAGTTCGGCCGTGCGCTGCTCGACCGCCCGCTTGAGCTCCTCGTTGTGACGCATCAGCAGCCGCTCGGCCTGCTTGCGCGCGGTGATGTCGCGGCCGACACCGTGGTAGCCGAGGAAGCGCCCGGCCGCGTCGAAGCGCGGCACGCCCGACAGCGACAGCCACAGCAGCCGGCCGTCGCCGGCGTCGATCTCGAGCTGCAGCGCGCGGAACGGCCGGCGCGCGTCGAGGTCGGCACGGTGCTCGGCCCACTGCGCCGGCGTCAGCGCGTCGCGGTGCGCATCCCAGCGCGTGCGCCCCTCCAGGCGCTCGGCCAGGCCTGAGCCGATGCGCTGCTGCTGCTCGGCCGACAGCGGCAGCAGGCGGTGCTGCTCGTCGGTCTGCCAGTACCAGTCGGCGGCCAGCCGCGTCATCGTCGACCAGCGCTGCTCGCTCGCGATCAGCCGCTCGTGCGCGATGCGGCGCTCGCTGATGTCGCGGCCCACGCCCTCGTAGCCGATCGTGCGGCCGTTGGCGTCGCGCCGCGGCCGGCCGCAGATCGCGATCCAGCGCAGGCCGCGTGCGCCCTGGACCTGAAACTCCAGGTCGCGGAAGGCTTCTTCGCGCGCCATGCAGCCGTGCAGCGCGGCCCAGCCGCGCGCCGGCGCGCGGAAGGCGGCGATCTGGTCGTGCCGGCGGCCGAGCAGGGCCTGCACCTCGAGCCCCGGCGCCATCGCCTGCGCCGCCGACGCCGACAGCCAGCTGAAACGGGCTTCGCGGTCGGTCTCCCAGTACCAGTCGGCCGACAGGTCGGCCAGCGCCTGCCAGCGCCGTTCCGACTCGCCGAGCGCGGATTCCATGCCGAGGGCCAGCGCGTCGAAGGCCGACGGCGCGGCCAGCGCGTCGTCGCGCAGGTGCCGGACCGCGTCGCGCCAGGCGCCGGACCCCAGATCGCCGCTCGCCCGGCGCAGCGAGCGCCGCAGCTGGCGGCGCTGGCGCCACAGCGTCGCGCCCGCCAGGGCGAGCGCCAGCGCGAGCGCACCGAGCGCGGCCTTCCACGCCCACTCGATCCGGTCGCGGCGGCCGTCGAGCGCTTCGCGCACCTGCGGCAGCAGGTCCGCCGCGCGCTGCGCGGCCGGCTGCAGCGCGGCCAGCGCCGCGGTGGGTTCGCCGGCGGCGACGAGCCTGGCGCGGGCCTGGGCCCAGGCCGCGTGCAGCGCCGGCAGGCCGGCGACCTCGAGGGCCTCGGCGTCGAGCTCGACCTGGAGCCCGGCGAGCTGGTCGTCGACCTCGTCGAGCGGCGCGAGCAGCGCCGCCGCGGTGCCGGGGGCCTGCGTGGCCAGCGCCAGCTCGACCCGCGCGATCGCCGCCGGCAGCGACGCCGCGCCGAGCAGCGCGCGGCTGTCGGGCGGGCGCAGCAGCATCAGGCCGGCCAGGGCCAG
>JAFLDG010000420.1 GCA_017302495.1 Burkholderiales bacterium | reverse complement strand
CGGGCCGATGCCGCAGGTGTGGCCGAGGCGGTCGATGTCGGCGTTGCGGCCGGCGCGCCGGCGAGCGTGCCGACCACCGCGTCGGTGCGGGTTCCGAACGTCGGCGGCCGGTCGACCGTCGCATCGTCCGGCAGCCGCGGCGGCACGCACGGATCGGTGCACTGCCAGTGGCGGTACCACTTCAGCTCGGTGATGCGCTCGGGCACTTCGCCCTGCGCCACCTCGAGCTGCGGTACCGCCGACGGCGTGATGCACAGCTTCAGCTTCACGCACTGCTCGTAGGCGCCGCGGATCAGCAGTTCGCCGCTGTAGCACTCGCCTTCCTTCAGCTCCTGGTTGCCGGGCACCACCACCTGCAGCGTCACCGCCTGGCCCGGCGCGAGCTGCGCCGCCGGCGGTGCGACCTCGACCTTCGCCGGCCCGAGGCTGCCGGCGGCGAACGTGAAGTTGCGGGCCTGGGCGCCGGTGTTCTTCACGGTCACCGTCGCGCGCTGCGGCTCGCAGGCGCAGCCTTCCCAGCAGATCTCGGCGATGCAGCGCGGCGGGCAGTCCTGCGTCGGCACGGTGCAGCAGTCGTTCGCGCCCTCGAGCAGGCCGGCCGGCAGCAGCCCCTCGACCAGCTTCGAGCTGCGCCTGAGCAGGTTCACGTACTGGCTCGCCGCCGCCGACAGCAGCGCCGGCAGGCCGTCGAGCAGCGCGTCGACGCCCTGCTCGGCGCGGCTGCCGCCCAGATCGCGGACGTAGGCTTGGCTCATGTTTCGCTCCTTCGGCAACAGGTCACTTGCGGGTCGTCAGGCGGGTGGTCGCCGGCCGCACCGCCGGCGGCGCCGTCGGCACCGCCGGGGCGTCGGCGGCGACCTCGAGGTCGACCGTGCACTGCGCGCGGCCGATCGCGAAGCTGCCGTGGTAGCGGCGGTGGCGCGCGAGCCGCACCGGCAGTTCGAAGGTGAAGCTCGTCTCGCGGTTCTCGCCCGGGGCGACCGTCTCTCCGGCACCCTCGCCGACCACGACCTTGGCCGCGTCCACCTCGGCCGCCGCGACCAGCTGCGCATAGGCGTCGAGCGCGGCGGCGTGGCCTTCGGCGCCCTTGCGCGCCAGCGCGACGTGGAACAGCTGCGTCACCGCCGCGTCCTCGCCGAGCGCGACCAGCGCCGCCTTCGGCAGCACGAAAGGTACGTTGCCGAGGTTCGCGACCACCGCGGGTACGCTCAGGCTCGCGCCGGGCAGGCCGTACAGCTCGAAGCCCGCCGGCGCGACCGCGACCTCGCGGTGCTCGAGCACCTTCAGCAGTACCTCGCGCGGCGAGTCGTCGCCGTCGATGCGCAGCTCGCCGGCGTAGTCGCCCGGCGGCATGCGCGGGTCGACCGCGAGCGTCACCGGCACCTGCACCGCGTGCCCGGCGGCGACGCGCGCCGAGACCGCGAGCCGCAGCGGCACGTGCGGATCGCCCCACTGCGGATCCTTCAGGTCCACCAGCGCGGACTTCAGCTTGAGCTTGTCGCCGCCGGGATTCGAAAGCGCGAGCACGCCTTCGAGCAGCGGCGGGGCGCCGATCAGCACCAGCCGCTGCGTGCCGACGCTCAGCCGCGTCGGCATCGACATCACGTTCGCCATCGCCTGGCCCCCTTCAGCGGCAGCCGAGCTCGGCCCGCCGCGGCACGTAGGGCTCGAGGATGACCATGTTCTCGCCGCACAGCGACAGGTCGAGCAGCTTCAGCCCGAGCACCTTCAGGCAGACGTGGGTGTTCATCGGCATCGACACGCGGGTGGGCTTGAGGCCGATGTCCATGTCGATCTTCGGCAGCTCCTTGACGGCGAGGTCGAGCTTGATCGTCGGCAGCTGCGTGATCGCCAGGCTGACCGGCTTCAGCTCGACCGGCGCGATCGACGTGATCGCGCTGCTGATCGGCGCGATCTCCTTGATCCGGATCTCGTCGAGGTCGAGGTCGGCGCCGCCGGCCAGCGTCAGCGTGAACTTGTCGGGGATGCCTTTGCCCATGGATGCTCCTTCGTCGGGGTTCAGTGCAACGCGGCGGCGGGTTCGACCGCGAGCGCCGGCGCCGCGACGCCGGCGAGTTCGGCCAGGCGCAGCAGCACCTGGCCGATGCGCGCGTCCGGCGTCGACGCGCCGGCCGCCACGCCGACGAGCGCCGGCGTGTGCGCCGGCCACCAGCCGAGCGTCGGCTGCTCGCGCCGGGCGGCGGCGTCCCAGCCGTGCAGCGTGCGCCGGTCGCGCAGGCATTCGACCCCTTCGATGTGGAAGGCGGCGATGCCCTTTGTGCGCGCCAGCTCGGCCAGGTGGGTGGTGTTCGCGCTGTTGTAGCCGCCGACCACGAGCAGCAGATCCAGCGGCTCGTCGAGCAGCTCGCGCAGCGCGTCCTGCCGGTCCTGCGTCGCCGAACACACGGTGTCGGCCAGGCGCACGCGCGCCGCGGCCTCCCGCTCGCCGTAGCGTGCGACATAGGCCCGGCGCAGGATCTCCTGCACCTGCAGCGTCTCGCGCGCGAGCATCGTGGTCTGGTTCGCGATGCCGATCCGTTCCAGGTCGAAGTCCGGGTCGAAACCGGGCGACAGGCAGCCGTCGAAGCGCGCGCGCAGCGCCTCGGGGCCGTCGCGGCCGACGACGTAGCGCGCGAGCGCCTTCGCGTCGTCGATGCCGCGCACGACGAGCCAGGCGCCGCGCGCATCGAGCGGCTGCGGCAGGAACGGGTCCTCGTGGTCGGCCCGGCTCAGCGTCGCGCGGGTTTCCTGGTGGCCCGGTGCGCCGTGGATCACCGTGGTGCAGCCGTCGCGGGCGTACTCGCGCACCCGCTTCCACACCGCCATCACCTCGCCGCAGGTGGTGTCGACCAACTGCACGCCGCGCCCGCGCAACTGCTCGAGCAGCGTCGTCTCGACGCCGAAGGCCGGCAGCACGACGACGTCGTCGGGGCCGAGGTCGGCAATGATCGTGCCGTCGGCATAGCGCCCGCCGAGGTAGCGGTAGCCGAGCGCCTGCAGCCGCCGGTTCACCGCCGGGTTGTGCACGATCTCGTCGGTCAGGAACAGGCGGGCCTCGGGAAAGCGCAGCCGCGTCTCGTGCGCGAGCTGGATCGCGCGCTCGACGCCGTGGCACAGGCCGAAGCTGCGCGGCAGGCGCAAGCGCAGCGCGCCGAGATCGAGGGCGAAGTCGTGTTCGCGGATATGGTCGACGAGCCGGCTGGCGAAGACCTTCTCGATCTCCGGCCGCACCGCTGCTTTGAGTCCGAACGAGGTCCGTCGGAACGAGCCCATCTGCGCCTCCCGGGGCCGCCCTGCATCGTCGATTCTGGTCATGCACTTCGCGAGCGTCAAGGCGCGCCCGCTGCGCCGTCGTCGGCGAGCGGGCTGCGGGCCAGCCGCACTCCTTCGGGCACGAAAGGGCGCAACGCCCCGTGGTGCGCTGCCTGCCGGTCGATCGGCGCACAGGACGGCGCTTCGGCGCGCGGCCAGGCGGCGTCGAACTCGCGCCACAGCCCGCGCAGCGCGGCGTCGCGCGGGCCGCGCGCGATCGCCAGCAGCACCAGTTCGTGGAACGCGAGCAGCTCGGCCAGCGGCGCGCGCAGGTCCAGGCTGCCGTCGACGACCGCGGCATCGAGCAGCCGGCGGCCGTCGACGATGGCGCGCAGCGCC
>JAFLDG010000042.1 GCA_017302495.1 Burkholderiales bacterium | reverse complement strand
GGCCCAGGCCAGGTCGATGCCGCCGAAGCGCTGCACCGCCGCGTCGGCCGCGCGCGCGCAGTCCTCGGCGCGCGTGACGTCGCCGGCGACGGTCAGCACCTCGCCGCCGGCCAGCCGGGCCGCGGCCGCCTGCAGCGCCGGCTCGCCGAGGTCCATCAGCGCGAGCTTCCAGCCCCGGGCCTGCAGCAGGCCGGCCACCGCCAGGCCGATGCCGCCGGCACCGCCGGTGACCAGCGCCACGCGGCCGGGCTCGTCGGTCGAAGGCATCGTCGTCGTCCTCCCGTCGGGTGTGCGGTCGTGGCGGCCGGCCTCAGCGGAACAGGTGCAGCGCCGCCCACTGCAGCAGCAGGATCGTCTTCGCGTCGACGATCGCGCCGCGTGCGACCAGCGCCAGCGCCTCGTCGAAGGCGCAGTCGAAGATCTCGATGTCCTCGCCTTCGTGGTCGAGCCCGCCGCCGGCGCCGATGCGGTCGGCGGCGTCGACCTCGGCGACGAAGAAGTGCAGCCGCTCGGTCACCGCGCCCGGGCTCATGAAGGCCTCGAACACCTTGCGCGGCGCCCGCACGCGGTAACCCGCCTCCTGCTCGGCTTCGGCGCGGATGCAGGCCTCGGCGTCGGCGGCGTCGAGCACGCCGGCGGGCACCTCGATCATCAGGTCGTCGTGGCCGTTGACGAAGGCCGGGTAGCGGAACTGCCGCGTCAGCACCACGCTGCGGCGCCGCAGGTCGTAGAGCAGGATCGCGGCGCCGTTGCCGCGGTCGTAGACCTCGCGCACGTTCGTCTGCCAGCGGCCGTCGCGGCGGCGGAAGTCGAAGCGCGCGGCCTTCAGCACGTACCAGTGGTCGGACAGCAGGCGCTCGTCGCGAACGTGTACCCGGTCGGCGACGGTCATGCGGCGGCTCCTCGGCAGGGTCGGGCGACGGAACATTCTCGCCGGTCGGCGCCGCGGCTGCGGCCGCGCGCCGGCGGATTGACCCTGAGCGCGTGGCGGGCTGTGTCCACGGCCCGGCCGGCTGTATAGAATTCCAGCCCCTCCGTCCGGTTCCGGCTTTTCGCCCGCGGTGCGCCGCGCGTGCCAGGGCGCCGGGGCCCTCCGGATTTACCCGCGCGGCGCCGATGCGACGCCCGCGCCGACTGTTTGAGGCTGAACAAATCCACAGTGGCCGCGAAGGCGGCAACATGGCGCCTCCGATCGAAGCCATCGAACCCGTTTCCCATGAGCCAGACCCAAATCGACAAGCCCGCCACCCCTTCGCGCGCCAACCTGCCGCCGCAACCGATCAGCCGCGAGGTGCTGCTCGAGAAGTACGCCAAGGGCGACGAGCGCGAGATCGACGAAGTGCGCACGCGCGTCGCGCGCGCGCTCGCCGCGGTGGAGCCGGCGGACAAGCGCGCGCACTGGGAGGCGCGCTTCCTGCAGGCGCAGCAGCGCGGCTTCGTGCCCGCCGGCCGCATCGCGTCGGCCGCCGGCACCGACCTCACGGCCACGCTGATCAACTGCTTCGTGCAGCCGGTGGGCGACTCGATCGCGCAGGTCGAGGACGGCCACCCGGGCATCTACACCGCGCTCACCGAAGCGGCCGAGACGATGCGCCGCGGCGGCGGCGTCGGCTACGACTTCTCGCGCATCCGGCCGCAGGGCGCCTGGGTCGGCAGCACGCGCTCCAGCGCTTCGGGGCCGCTGAGCTACATGCGCGTGTTCGACCGCAGCTGCGAGACGGTCGAATCCGCCGGCAGCCGGCGCGGCGCGCAGATGGGCGTGCTGCGCTGCGACCACCCCGACATCGAGGCCTTCATCCACGCCAAGGACGAAGGCGACCTGCGCAACTTCAACGTCTCGGTCGGCGTCACCGACATCTTCATGCGCGCGGTGCAGGACGAGGCCGAGGTCGAGCTGGTGCATCGCGCCGAGCCCGGCCCCGCGCAGAAGGAGGCCGGCGCGTACCAGCGCGCCGACGGCATGTGGGTCTACCGCCGCGCGCGGGCGCGCGAGCTGTGGGACCAGATCATGCGCAGCACCTACGACCATGCCGAGCCGGGCGTGCTGTTCCTCGACCGCATCAACGCCGACAACAACCTGCGCTACTGCGAGTCGATCGCGGCGACGAACCCCTGCGGCGAGCAGCCCTTGCCGAGCTACGGCTGCTGCTGCCTCGGCAGCATCGACCTGACGCACTTCGTCACGCGGGCCTTCGAGGACGACGCCGGCTTCGACGAGGCCGCGCTGGTCGAGGTGGTCGGCGTCGCGGTGCGCATGCTCGACAACGTGCTCGACGCCACCGTCTGGCCGCTGCCGCAGCAGGCCGAAGAAGCGCGGCACAAGCGCCGCATCGGCCTCGGCTTCACCGGCCTGGGCGACGCGCTGGTGATGCTCGGCCTGCGCTACGACAGCGATGCCGCGCGCGAGCGCGCGCGCCGCATCGCCGAGGTGATGCGCGACGCGGCCTACGCGGCGTCGGTCGAGCTCGCGCGCGAGCGCGGCCCGTTCCCGCTGTTCAACGCCGACCTGTACCTGAGCGCCGGCAACTTCGCGTCGCGCCTGCCGCAGCCGCTGAAGGACCGCATCCGCCAGCACGGCCTGCGCAACTCGCACCTGCTGTCGATCGCGCCCACCGGCACGATCAGCCTGGCCTTCGCCGACAACGCGAGCAACGGCATCGAACCCGCGTTCAGCTGGACCTACACGCGCAAGAAGCGCGAGCCCGACGGCAGCTTCAAGGAGTACGCGGTCGAGGACCACGCCTGGCGCCTGTTCCGGCACGTGAAGGGCAGCGACACGAAGCTGCCGCCGGCCTTCGTCAGCGCGCTCGAACTGTCCGCCACCGCGCACGCGGCGATGGTCGCGGCGGTCGCGCCCTACGTCGACACCGCGATCAGCAAGACGGTGAACGTGCCCGAGGACTATCCGTACGCCGACTTCCAGGACCTGTACCTGACCGCCTGGCGCTCGGGCCTGAAGGGCCTGGCCACCTACCGGCCGAACAAGGTGCTGGGCGCGGTGCTGAGCGTGGAGCCGTCGACCAGCGCGCAGCCCGCGCCGCTGCGCGCGGCCGACGACGGCGTGAACCAGCGGCTGACGATCGATCGGCTGCCCGCGCCGGTGCTGACCTCGCTGCGCTGGCCGAGCCGGCCCGAGCTGCCGAACGGCAACCCGGCGTGGAGCTTCATGATCCAGCACCCGCACGGCGAGTTCGCGCTCTTCGTCGGCGAGCTGCCGGCGCAGGCCGGGCCCGACCTGGGCCTGTTCGGCAAGACGCTGCCGTTCGAGGTCTGGGTCAACGGCGCCGAGCAGCCGCGCGGCTTGGCGGCGCTGGCGAAGACGCTGTCGATGGACATGCGCGCGAACGACCCGCAGTGGCTGAAGCTCAAGCTCGACGCACTCGCCACCGTGGCCGAGGAACGCGCGTTCGAGATGCCCTTCCCGCCGCACGGCGAGAAGCGGCTGTTCCCCGGCGTCGTCGCCGCCACCGCGGCCGTGATCCGCTGGCGCTGCGAGATGCTCGGCGCGCTCGACGGCGCCGGCTCGACGCCGGTGCTGGACGCGATGTTCAGCCGCGACGAGCCGCGCACCGGCGCCAACGGCACGCTCGCCTGGGCGGTGGACGTGAGCAACCCGGCCACCGGCGAGGCGTTCACGGTCACGCTGAAGGAGGTGCAGCTGCCCAGCGGCGAGGCCGGCCTGGTGACGCGGCCGTGCGCGCTCGGCTTCTCGGGCAACTACCCGCGCGCGCTCGACGGGCTGGCGCGGCTGCTGAGCCTGGACATGCGGGTGATCGACCCGGCCTGGATCGGCATGAAGCTGCGCAAGCTGCTCAACGTCGGCGAGCCGCTCGGCCACTTCATGGCGCCGGTGCCGGGCGAGCGCCGGCAGCAGGTGTGGCCGTCGACGGTGGCCTACGTCGCGCGGCTGGTGATCCACCGCTACGCGATGCTCGGCGTGCTCGACGAAGAGGGCTTCCCGCTGCGCGAGATGGGCATCCTGCAGAGCCCGGCGCTGCGCACGAACGGCGCGAGCGCGGCCGTCGCGCCGATGGCCGGCGCACCCTGCCCGGAGTGCGGCAACGCGACGCTGATCCACAAGGACGGCTGCGACTTCTGCACCGCGTGCGGCTACGTGGGGGTTTGCGGCTGAAGGCATCGGCCTGCGTGGGGAGGGGGGTGGGCCCGATTACGGGATAGAGTCGCCTCCATCGGCTAGCCGCCCGCGGCGCCGATCGACTGGAAGCCCGTGACGCAGACCGATCGCCTCTACAAGCTCGAGCGCTGGCTGGCCGGTGGCCGCTGCGTGACGCGCGAGTTCCTGCTGCGCGAGCTGGAGGTGTCGGCCTCGACGCTGAAGCGCGACATCGCCAAGCTGCGCGACCACTACAACGCCCCGGTCGAGTGGGACGCCGCGCGCGGCGGCTGGTACCTGAACCGCGAAGCGACGAGCGTGGGGCCGCAGTACGAACTGCCCGGCCTGTGGTTCAGCGCCGACGAGATCCACGCGCTGCTGACGATGCAGCACTTGCTGGCGCACCTGGATGCCGGCGGTTTTCTCGGCCCGCACATCGAGCCGTTGATGAAGCGGCTGCACCAGCTGCTGGGCAGCGGCGCGCCGCCCAAGGCCAACGTGGCGCGGCAAATCCGCATGCAGACCGTGGGTGCGCGGCGCGTGCACCTGCCGCACTTCCAGGCGCTGGGCAGTGCGCTGCTGCGGCGCCAGCGCGCGGTGATCCGCCACCGCAGCCGCAGCCGCGACGAAATCAGCGAGCGCGAAGTCTCGCCGCAGCGCCTGGTGCACTACCGCGACAACTGGTACCTGGACGCGTGGTGCCACTGGCGCGGGGCGCTGCGCAGCTTCAGCGTCGACGCCGTCGAGCAGGTGCGCGTGCTCGACCGGGCGGCGATCGACATCGCCGACGCCGAACTGGACGAGGTGCTCGGCGCCGGCTACGGCATCTTCGCCGGGCGCGAGGTGCGCTGGGCCACGCTGCGCTTCAGCGCCGAGCGCGCGCGCTGGGTGGCGGCAGAGCGCTGGCACCCGGACCAGCACGGGCGCTGGGACGCCGAGGGGCGGTGGCTGCTCGACGTGCCCTATGCCGACCCGCGCGAGTTGGTGATGGACATCCTGCGGCATGTGCCCGAGGTGGAGGTGATCGGGCCGGAGGAGTTGCAGGTGGAGGTGGTGCGGCGGCTGCGGCAGGGGCTGAGAGCACAAGGGCTGGATGGATAGACAGGCAGCGCTCTGATCGCGGCTCACCTGCTGATCCCCTTGCCGGTCATCATTCCCACAATGACCTGACGAGGTTCGGATATGGAGCAATGGATCGTGGCCGTCCTCCGGTGGCGCATGCTGACACCGGAGCAACGGCGCGACATCCGTCGTCGGCGGCTTCCGGCGAAGGTGGCGCGGAGTATGGCGTTCGAGGGGGAAGCGGTGGACCTGTGCGCGCGGCAGCGCGAGCTGCCAGATGCATCAACGCCTTCAGTGCGGCGGAACTGCTTCATAGAGCCCGTCGTCGCGATTGCTCCTCAGATGCCGCAGAAGCGGGTAGTGGCGAATGACGCACTCCGCTGATATTGGCTGTCCGCAAGCAGGCAGCTCCGGAGTCCCTCTGGACTTCGCAGCGTTCAATGCGCTGTACTGCGAGCTGACGGGTCACGCAGGGGCGTGCCTGTGGCAATACAGGCTCTTCTCGGCGCTGCAGGCAGGGTGCTTCCCGACCGACATCGAGTTGGCCACCGGCCTGGGCAAGACCTCGATCATCCCCCTGTGGGTGCTGGCCTTGGGCCGCGCGCTCGCCTGCGGGTCGACCACCGTTCCTCGTCGCCTCGCGTATGTCGTCGATCGACGCGTGGTCGTCGATCAGGCCTCGGAATTCGCGGAAGCGGTACGGGAGCGCCTCGAACGGGCTGTCAACGACAAGGAGCACGCGCTCCATGAGATCGCGACGACGCTGAAGAACGCGGGCTGCACCTCCTCGGTCGTCGAGGTGTCCACGCTGCGCGGCCAGCGGGCGCTCGACACGCGCTGGCGCGACGACCCGACGCGCCCTGCGATCATCGTCGGCACGGTCGACATGATCGGCTCTCGCCTGCTCTTCAGCGCTTTCGGGCGCGTGGGCCCTTGGGGCTGCGCGCTCGAGGCCGGGCTGGTTGGGCAGGACTGTCTGCTTGTCCTCGACGAGGCTCACCTCTGCTCGCCCTTCGCCTCGACGCTCACCGCAATCGAACGCCGCGCCGGTACGCTGGCTCCGTTTGCGGTGGTAAGGATGGGCGCCACCATGGAACCCGTTCGTCACCTGCTCCGGCGAACGCCCGGACTGCCCGAGGAGCCGACGTCGCGACGTGTCTTCCGACTCCTCGACGCAGACACTGTCATCGACGGCCGGAGCTGGCCCAAGGAGACCGACGACCAGCAGGTCAGCGATCGGCTCAACGCCAGGAAGAAGCTCGAGGCCGAGGCGCTGGACGCCGACAAGGGCGTCGGCGCTCGGCTCGCGGCGTGGGCCATCGAAAAGTCGAAGGCCGATATGGGCGCGGTCATCGGAGTCGTGGTGAACACCGTCGCCGAAGTTCGAAGATGCGCCACCGCGCTTCGTGATGGCGGCGCGCCCGACGAGCAGGTCGTAACGCTCACGGGCAGCATGCGCGGCTGGGATCGCGATGCCGTCGTGGAGTCCGAGAGGTACGCGCGCTTCAAGAGCCAGCGGGACCGCGCGGCGCGCTTCGACTCGCCGATCTTCCTCGTCGCGACCTCCTGTGTCGAAGTCGGCGCGGATATCGACTGCGATCACCTCGGCGTCGAAGCATGCGCCGCCGACAGCCTCATCCAGCGGCTCGGGCGCGTGAACCGCCTCGGGGCAAGCACTCGGAATGTCACCGTGAGGTTGGTGGGCAAGGCGGGAACCGACCCCGCCGGGGAGGTGTTCAAGCGCGTTCAGGAACTCCTGAACGGCGGCAAGGAGCTACATGGGTCGCCGTCAACGTTCCCTGGCGCCCTACGTCATGGGCTCGAGGAGGCCCGGTGGCGCGGGCTGTTCGATGTCCGAGTCCCTCCTCCGGCGTTGACGAGCGCGGTGCTCGACGACTTCGCGATGACCTCGAAGCACCCGAGGGCCGGGGCTCGCCCGGATGTCGGCCGTTGGCTCCACGGCAGCGTCGAAGACGCCTCGCTCTACGTCGAGCTGGCATGGCGCGAGGAGCTCGATCGGGTGACCGAGCCCGACGATGCCGAGCGGCTCGTGGCGGCGTTCCCCATCGGTGCGCGAGAGACGGCGCGGTGTCCGCTCCACGAGGCCGTCGACCTGCTCAAGGCGGTTCGTGGTCGAGCCGTCGAAGACGACGCACGTGTCCTACTCGTCACGCGCTACGGTGAGACCAAGAAGGTCCGGATCGGAGAGCTTCCCATCGGAAACGACAAAGCACGCAGGCAGTCCTTCGCCGAGAAGCTCGGGCTCCGAGACGTTCCGATGGACGACGATGGCGCACTCAGAGCGGCCCTTCACGACGCCACGGTGGTGTTGCCGACCACCGCCGGCGGCTACGACGGCCGGTTCGTGAACCCTGACTCGAAGCAACCCGTGAGCGACATCGCCGAGCCGGCACAGCCGACGAGTCGCGCGCAGCGTCGTCGGCTCTGGATTGACGCCGGAAGGGTCACGTTGGCTGCGGCGCATGGCGGTGAGCCGCAACAGATCGAGTCCGACACCGATGCCGAGGATCTCTTGCGCGCGGTGAAAGATATCGCTGACGCGCTGCTCGGCGCTGGCTGGCGAATCGTCGAGGCCGCCGGCACCGGAGCGCGCGGCGTGGTCGTAGCCCGCGAAGACCGTCGGGCGCTCGAAGAGGCCGAGGACGACGATGGCTCGCTCGGCTTTCAGAACGACGTTCTGCTCACCCAGCACCTGGGCGACGCGCGCAGCAAGGCGACGGAGCTGTGCCAGCGGCTGTCGCTGCCCGCGGCGCTGCGCGACACCGTCATCGAGGCCGCCGGGCAACACGATCTCGGCAAGGACCGCCCGTGGTGGCAGCGCGCCGTGGGCCGCGTCGACAAGCCTGCAGTGGCCAAGTCGGGCCGGTCGAAGTTCGATCACAACATCAACCGGCGCTATCGCCACGAGCTGGGGTCTGTTGCAGACCTCGAGGACGGCAAGGCGAGCCTGCCGGCCACAGTCGACCGCGAGCTGTGCCTGCACCTCGTGGCCGCCCACCACGGTCATGCTCGCCCGGGCTTTGGCGTCGAGGCGATCGGCCCGGTCGTCACCGATGGAGCGAAGCGCGTCCTCACCGAAGCGCCCGCGCGCTTCGCGAAGCTCCAGGCCCAACATGGCTGGTGGGCGCTCGCGTGGCTCGAGGCGCTGGTGAAGGCCGCCGACGTGCTCGCCTCGCGCGACGAGGAGGACGAGTCGTGACCACGATCCAGCTCGCCATCGATGCTCGCAACCCCGGCGAATACCTCGCCGCCTGCGGCCTGCTCGAGGTGCTCGGCCGCTACGACGCGAACGCAACCTCGGCGTGGCGGCGGGCGACGGGCGTGCTGCCTTCGCTGCCCTCTGCCGCCGCCGATGTGTGCGAGGTCAACACGAAGGTCGACGAGGCGACCGTCGCGGCGCAGGTCGGACGACAACTCGGCTCGAAAGACGCATGGAAAGCGATCACCGAGACCGGCCGCGTGCCGCTCGCTGAGTCGGTCGGCGGCTGGTGCGGTGCTCTCGAGTTCTCGCTGCCCGAGAAGTCGGTGCTCGTCGTCGACCACTGGTACGAGTGGGCGTACGTCGTCGACAACAAGATCCTCGGGAAGCGCGAGAAGGCACCGAAACGCGACGGCAAGAGCCGATGGAAACTTTGGGCGGGCAAGCACGAGGAGCGTGGGGCCGGAGGGCTCGCCGCGGATCTCGTGGCATCCGTCCCTCAGAACCTCAGAGCGACCGGTTTCCAAGACCTGCTGAACCTCACAGTGGCAGGAGGCAGCGGTTACAAGCTCGATCCAGCGACCACTCGCAGCTCGATCGACCGTGGCATCAGCGCGAACGATGCGAAGAAGATCAATGTCGAGCGGGTTCGCCCCTTGTTGGAACTGCTGGCGGCCATCGGGCTCTCGACGTTTTTCCCGCCGCGCCGCGAAGGCGACAACGCCCCCCACGGCGTTGTCGGCGTGCGCAGGCGGGTGTTCACCTACTGCACGTGGGGCCCCCACCTGCCGCTGGCGCTCGCGCGCATGGCGGCGCGAGGCGTCGAGGTCGCGCCAGCTGAATTGACGAAGCGCGAGGCCATCATCGGCATGATGGGGCAGTACGGCTACTTGAAGCTTGCGCGCCCTGCAGGAATCACCGAGTCGGCGGACTCGGGCAACGACGACGAGAGTGATGAAAAGGACAGCGATGAGTAACGACACGACCCTGACGCAATACGACGACCTTCTCGAAGACGACGCCGATGTCGCCGCCATCGTGATCCGCGAGCGTCTTCGCCCGGTGCAGGGCGCCCGCGGCGTCTTCTTTCCGCCGACCTTCGCGGCGAGCGGCCGTGGCAAGAGCGACTATCAGATCGACTGGTTCGCCCCACGCGACGAGGATCGAAAGACGCCGGAGGAGGCCGCGAAGGCAGGCGTGATCGCGAACCGCTGCACCGTCGACTCGGTTCCGTCGCAGGCGAACCGGCTCGAGGTCCGGCTGCTCAAGTACTCAGGGACGTCGATCCCGAAGGTCACCATTTCGGGCAGCCGTGTCGGCCAAGGATCGATCGACCTGCTCGAGGTCGGCCACCGCGTGGGCGACGCCGTTGTTCGCTACAGCAAGAACGGCGACAAGGACGGCTTCGAACCGTTCGAGGCGGCGCTCCGAGCGTACGTGAAGGGCGACGCCGCTCCGCTCGCGAAGCTCGCACCGACGTCGCTCGTGTTCGGGCACTGGGACAGCCGCGACTCGGCCACGAAGAAGTCGACCAAGTCCAAGGCGCGCAGGCTCATCCGCAGCGAGATCGTCGCCTTCAACGTGCAGAGGGTCACGAAGCGCAGCCAGTACTGGTCGAGCATCGATCCCGAGGTGAGCCAGGAACTGGAGCAGATCCTCAAGGAGGCGAAGGAGGCGGCGCAGGACAATCTGGAGAGCAAGAACCCGGCGTCACAGCTCGGCATGACCGACGTGCCGGCGCCTGAGTCTCCCGGCGGCGTGATCGCCTTCGGTCCCATCGAGCGCACGACGATCATCGCGCTGTCGGGCGTGCGTGCGCTCGCGACCTTCAAGCCCGCGACCGATTCCGGTGTGACCGAGATCGACGCCGACAAGACCCGCGCCTTGCGTCGGTATCTGTTCGCACTAGCGCTAGCGTCGGCGGCGGACCCTGGCGTGTGGGACCTTCGTGAGGGATGCATCCTCGTGCGCGTGAGCAAGAAGGAAGGCGAGAAGACCGTCGCCGATCCCACGGCCTTCACCGCTGTGACCGTGAAGCACTCGGGCGCGGAGGACACGTTCGCTGCTCCGGCGAACGAAGCCGCCAAGCGCTATCTCGACGCAGCGGCCAAGGCTTTCTTCGGGGAGGCCGCGTTCCCGGCTCCCATCACGTTGGCGTTCGATCCTCGCGACGCACGTCGCGCGATTGATGAGAAGAGCAAGGAGAAAAAGGACAAGAAGGCCCAGGCCAAGAAGGGCGCTTCAACCGATGCGCCCACTTCGACGGACCAGGCCTGATGCCTCTCGCGATCCGCGTTCAGTTCCTCGCCGGATACTCCGGGCGTGAGTGGCCGCCGAGCCCGGCGCGTCTCTTCAAGGCGCTCGTGTCTTCGGCGCGCGCGGGCTGGTCGCACAGCAACCGCGAGGCGATCGACCGCTCGCTTCGTGCGCTCGAGCAGAAGCTGCCCGAGATCGTCGCGCCTCGCGCGGCGCCGCGCCCACCGCGCCAGCGGCGGTTCGTCCCCAACAACTCGAAGAACTGGCCCACTGAGCGCAAGCTCAACCCGGAGAAGGGCATCGACCTCGACGAAGAGCCGATGATCCGCTGGGACATCGAAGCGCCGAGCGTCGCCTGGTACTGGTGGCAGGACGTCGACGCCTCGCACGTGCCCGTCATCCGCGATGTGTCACGGCGTGTTTCCAGCGTCGGCAAAGGCGAGGACCTCGCCGTGCTCGATGCCACCGACGCGGAACCACCCGCCGGCGCCGTGCGCTGGCGGCCAGCTTCGACGGGCGCGACGCTGGAGGTGCCCGAGGCCGGCTGTCTCGACGTCTGCGACGCCGCCTTCGCTCGCGACTCCAGCCAACTGCCTTTAGCTGCGGCGGGCGTGCGAGCTGTGGCGTACGCGCCGGATGCTCGCGCTGCCGACCGTGAGGTTCCGACGTTCGTGCTGGGCCTCTGGCGCAACGGCAAGCGCCGCTCGTGGGACGCTCGCCTGCTTCGGCAGGTCGTCGGTCCCGTGCGCCACCTCCTGGACAAGATCCGAAGCGAGGTCGTGGATGTGCTCGCGAGAGGCCCGAGCGATCGTCCCGCGATGGAGGCGCTCGTTCGTCGGGTGCTCGTCGGCCACGACGAGAGCGACAAGCCGATCAGCGGGCCGCACCTCGCGATCCTGCCGCTGCCGAGCGTCCTTGGCCCGTACCCGGATGGCCGCGTGCGCCGCATCGCCCTGGCGGACCTCGGCGGCGGTGACGACTCGACTCGGCGCGCGATCGTCGAGACGGCGCAGGTGCTCCTCCATGGCCGCGAGCTGCTCGACAACGGGCGACACACCGGCATCGTTCTCGACACCGATCCCGACACTCAGTGGCCCGCCAAGATCTCGGGCGCCTCGAGATCCTGGGCCACCGTGACGCCGGTCGTCCAGGAGGCGACCGAGCTGACCGGAAAGGAGTGGAGAAGCCTGATCGCGGCGCGCCGCAATGCCGCGAAGTACCCCGCGAAGGCAGCGGCGGCGGAGATTCGCTTGCGCGAACGCCGCCTCGAACTGCTGGCCCGAGCCATCAGTCGGGCCATCGAGGGTACCGGCGCCGGCGTCGAGTCCATCGAACTCGCCACGGCGGCCTGGCTCCCCGGCGTTCATCTCGCAGGCGAATACCGTGCCAACGGATATCTCGCGCAGTCACCAAGGCTGCATCTTCGGGTGACCTTCGACAGGCTCATTCGAGGTCCGCTTGCGATCGGGCGCGGACGGCACGTGGGCTTCGGCGTCATGTGGCCGATCGACGACGCCAGCTAGGGCTAGGAAAGGGACCTGCCTGCCGAGACCCACTCCCTCGCCGTCATGACCTCCACCCCCAGCCCCGCCGGAAAGTGCCTGGCGTTGCCCGTGATCAGCGGGCACGCCGCCACGCGGGCGGCGGCGAAGAAGGGCCAGTCGTCGGGGTCGGGCAGGGGCGGTACGCCGGCATACGCCGGCACCGTCAGCCAGTCGGCCACCTGCTCGATCAAGGTCAGCAGCTCTGCGCTGTACTCGGCGCGGATGCGCAGGCGCGGTCGGGGCAGCACGTCGCGGTACTCGGCCACGATGTCGGCACACACCACCGGGCGCAGCTGGCCCGCCAGCATGGCCCTCACCACCTGCCAAGGCGGGCCGGTCGTGCCCATCAGGCCAGACACGAGCACGTTGGTGTCAACGACGGCGCGCATGGCGCTTGGGCGCAGGCTCGGCGGCCTTCGGCGGCGGCACCGTCGCAGCGGGTGGATACGCAGCCGGTCGCGCGCGGCGCTCCCTGCGCGCGGCATCGATCTCGGCCTGGATCTCCTCGTCGGTCAGCAGGCTGGCGCCGCTGGCCTGGGCGTCGGCCTGGATGGCTCTCACAACTTCGGCCATGCGGCTGAGCCGCAGCGCACGCAGGCGGTCCTCCACCGCCTGTGGCTCGGTGTGCACCAGCAGCGCAAACGGCTTGCCGTTGCGCGTGACGACGAACTCCTCGCCCGCCTCCACACGCTGCCAGATCTCGCCCGACTTCTCGCGCAGCTCGCGCACGGTCACGTAATCCATCGCGGCTCCAGTGGTACTCAATTAGGTACGCAATTGTAGTCCGCCGTGCTTCCTGAAACCACATCTCCGCCAGAGGACGGCGCAGCGGCGGCGCCCCCACCCGAGCAACCCTCGCTGCCCCTCGACGCCCCACCGCTGCCCCCCGGCACCCCGCTGCTGCCGGCGCGCATGGTCAACGAATACGTCTACTGCCCGCGGCTGGCCTACCTGGAATGGGTGCAGGGCGAATGGGCCGATTCGGCCGACACGGTCGAAGGCCGCCACGTGCACCGCCGCGTCGACAAGCGCCGCGGCAGTCCACCCGATGCCGCGGCAAAGCCGGACGACGATGAGCCAACCGAGAAGCTCAGCGTGCATTCGCTCGAGCTCTCGTCCGATGCGCTCGGCCTGATCGCCAAGCTCGACTTGGCCGAGTTCGAAGGCCGGCGCGTGGTGCCGGTGGACACCAAGCGCGGCAAGCGTCCGCACGTGGCGCGCGGCGCCTACGACCCCGAGCGCGTGCAGCTCTGCGCGCAAGGCCTGCTGCTCGAAGAGCACGGCTACGAAGCGCCCGAAGGCGTGCTGTACTTCGCCGCCTCGCGCGAGCGGGTCAAGGTCGTCTTCGACGACGAGCTGCGCGCCGCCACGCGCTCGGCCGCCGCCGGGCTGCGGCTCATCGCCACCGGCGCGCAGATGCCGCCGCCGCTCGAGAACAGCCCCAAGTGCCCGCGCTGCTCGCTGGCCGCGATCTGCCTGCCCGACGAACTGCACTATCTGCGCACGCAGGCCACGCCGCCGCGCCCGCTGGCCGTGGGCCAGGTGCCGGCGCTGCCGATGTACGTGCAGGCGCGCGGCGCCAAGGTGGCCAAGAACGGCGAGGTGCTGGAGGTCTCGGTCGACGACGAGAAGGTCGCCGCCGCACGGCTGATCGATGTCTCGCAGGTGGTGCTGCAGGGCGGCGTGTACCTCACCGGCCCGGCGCTGCACGAGCTGATGGCGCGCGGCATCCCCGTCACCTGGCTGTCGCATGGCGGCTGGTTCCTGGGCCACACCGTGGGCCTCGGGCACAAGAACGTCGAGCTGCGCAGCGCGCAGTTCCGCGCCAGCTTCGACGAGCGCCATTGCCTGATGCTGGCGCGCGACCTGGTGGCCGCCAAGATCCGCAACCAGCGCACGCTGCTGCGCCGCAACTGGAAGCGCGGCGATCTGCCGGAGGCGCTGCTGTCGGAGTTCCGCCAGGACATCGACGCCGCCGAGCGCGCGCACGATCTGCCGCAACTGCTGGGCGCCGAAGGCAACGCGGCGGCGCGCTACTTCCGCCACTTCGGCCAGATGCTGTCGGCGCCGGGCGAGGGCGCCGAGGACTGGCCCTTCGACTTCGAGCGGCGCACGCGGCGGCCGCCCGCCGACCCGGTGAATGCACTGCTGTCCTACGCCTATTCGCTGCTGTCGCGCAGCGTGGCGGTCACGCTCACCGCGGTGGGCTTCGACGCCTATCGCGGCTTCTATCACCAGAGCCGCTACGGCCGGCCGGCGCTGGCGCTGGACGTGATGGAGCCGTTCCGGCCGCTGATCGCCGATTCGGCGGTGCTGATGGCCATCAACAACGGCGAGGTGGGCGCCGCCGACTTCGTGCGCGCCGGCGGCGCGGTGAACCTGAACGAGCGCGGCCGGCGCGCCTTCATTGCCGCCTTCGAGCGGCGCATGAGCCAGGAGATCACGCACCCCGTCTTCGGCTACGCGGCGCAGTACCGGCAGATCGTCGAGATCCAGTGCCGGCTGCTCGGCCGCCACCTGCTGGGCGAGATCGACCGGTACCCGAACTTCACCACGCGCTGAAGCGGCGGCAGCGCATGAGCGACGAACATCTCTACATCGTCACCTACGACATCGCCGACGACCGGCGCTGGCGCCGCGTGTTCAAGCTGATGCACGGCTACGGCGAGTGGCTGCAGCTGTCGGTGTTCCAGTGCCGGCTGACGCGGGCACGCCATGCCGACTTGACGAGTCGCCTGGGCAGTACCATCGCCTACGCCGAAGACCACGTGCTGATCATCGACCTGGGGCTGGCCGAGCAGGTGGAGCCGCGCGTCAGCAGCCTGGGCAAGCGGCCGTTCGCGGCGATCGAGCGGGCGGCGGTGATCGTCTGAGGCGATGCGGCCGGCCTGTGCACCCGCCGGCCTGCTGCGGCGAGCGCTGCGGTGCAAGCCGCGGCCCAGGGGAGCGCTCGCGCGATGCAGCTCTTTGAAAACTCGACACTTCCTTTGGCGACCTGTGTTCACTCGCGCCGGCGAGCGGGCTGCAACCCATGCGCGGCCCCGAGCCCTCGCAATGCTGCGCCACAATCGGCGCCGCGGCTTGGTCTCTGCGGGAGCCGTTTTCCGAGGCCTCGTGCCTCGGCCTCATTGAAGCGGCAACTTCATGCGCGGCTACACCATCGTCGACCGGTTTTCCGAGGCCTCGTGCCTCGGCCTCATTGAAGCGAGGTGACGTGCGTGAGCGTGCCGGTCTTCGTCCAGGGTTTTCCGAGGCCTCGTGCCTCGGCCTCATTGAAGCTCGGCGCCGGTGATCATGTTGGCGGGGGTCAGCGGCGTTTTCCGAGGCCTCGTGCCTCGGCCTCATTGAAGCCTGGCGAGAATGCCGCGCATCTCGTCGAGGGCCGCGGTGTTTTCCGAGGCCTCGTGCCTCGGCCTCATTGAAGCCGGGCAGCGTACGCGCTGCCTGGCGTGAGCGACTGATGTTTTCCGAGGCCTCGTGCCTCGGCCTCATTGAAGCAATCCGTGGATCGGCTGCACGAAGGTGTCGCCGGCGTGGTTTTCCGAGGCCTCGTGCCTCGGCCTCATTGAAGCAGCGGCGTGCCCGCTGGACATTCGAGCAACCACCCTGGTTTTCCGAGGCCTCGTGCCTCGGCCTCATTGAAGCTGAAGGCAGAGCCCGCCCGGGCCGACGCTACCGCAGTTTTCCGAGGCCTCGTGCCTCGGCCTCATTGAAGCATGCGCGAGTGGGACAACCACCCCGGCCGCGGCCTCGTTTTCCGAGGCCTCGTGCCTCGGCCTCATTGAAGCGCGGCGGCAACCATCATCCGCTGGCTGGTGCGCTTATGGTTTTCCGAGGCCTCGTGCCTCGGCCTCATTGAAGCGAGATGGAAGCCACGATCATGGCCGCGGCCGGCGCGTGTTTTCCGAGGCCTCGTGCCTCGGCCTCATTGAAGCTTGCCTGTGCCGATGCGGCACCCATCGATATTCAGCGTTTTCCGAGGCCTCGTGCCTCGGCCTCATTGAAGCACGTTGAGGAACGCGGCAGCCCGCAGCAGCGGAGGTTTTCCGAGGCCTCGTGCCTCGGCCTCATTGAAGCACGGCGCCACCCCGAGCACTTCATCGACCGCGCGCGTTTTCCGAGGCCTCGTGCCTCGGCCTCATTGAAGCCGGGACACCGCGTATGGAGCGAGCGAAGGCACCGACGTTTTCCGAGGCCTCGTGCCTCGGCCTCATTGAAGCGACGAGCTGCTGCCCGGCCTCATCGCCGCGGCGCGCGTTTTCCGAGGCCTCGTGCCTCGGCCTCATTGAAGCTCGATGCCGACGTAGTCCACCTCGGTAATGCCGGCAGTTTTCCGAGGCCTCGTGCCTCGGCCTCATTGAAGCGATACGGACGACGGCTACAAGCAGTATCGGTGGACCAGTTTTCCGAGGCCTCGGGCCTCGGCCTCATTGAAGCCTCGCGGACGATGAGGACCTCACGCGCGGCGAGGCCGGTTTTCCGAGGCCTCGTGCCTCGGCCTCATTGAAGCAGCGCCACGGGCACGGTGCTGGTGCCGATGGCGGCGTTTTCCGAGGCCTCGTGCCTCGGCCTCATTGAAGCACGGTGTCGCTGCCGGCGCCGTCGACCTGCACCCGCGTTTTCCGAGGCCTCGTGCCTCGGCCTCATTGAAGCCTCGAGCGCGGCCCATTCCTTACGCAACTTCTCGGCGTTTTCCGAGGCCTCGTGCCTCGGCCTCATTGAAGCGGCCTGTGGCAGCTGGCCTACGCCAGCAAGCAGACGTTTTCCGAGGCCTCGTGCCTCGGCCTCATTGAAGCAACTACGTATCGATCACCATCGGAGCGGTTCAGTCGTTTTCCGAGGCCTCGTGCCTCGGCCTCATTGAAGCATGAGTGCGTCGCCGAGTTCCCTCCGCAGCGCCTGCTGGTTTTCCGAGGCCTCGTGCCTCGGCCTCATTGAAGCCCGATGCGGAGCCGCTGGCGGCCTGCGCCGAGGCCGTCCCGCCTCCTTGCGCACCGGCTGCGCAGCGCAGCCCCACCCGCCGTCGTCAGCGGAATCCGTACACTGGCGCCCCCGCACGACTGCCGGAAAGGCGAAGGCCATGCGCAATCGAATCGCCCAGCTCGCCCTGCTCCTGCTCGCGGCGCCGGCCGCCGCGGCGCCCGATCCATACGTGGCCTTCGACCACTCGTCCGAGGCCCTGATGAGCAAGGCCGAGGCCGCCCGCATCCTCAAGGCGCAGGTCGACGACAGCCAGCGCGCGCGCGTGCGCAAGCTCTACCCGGCGTCGAAGTGGGGTTTCGTCACCCAGGTCGAGGGCGGCTTCACGCCCGACAAGATCTGCGTGGTCACCGCGCGCGTGATGATGGTGCCGCGCAGCATGGGCGGGCGGCTGGTGTTCGCGCCGAAGGAGTCGGCCACCACCTTCGCCGCCCAGCCCGGTGCCAGCGTCGAGCAGTGCCGCGCGGTCGCCTCGGACAAGCTGACCGAGGCCGCCAGGGCGCTGCTCACCTCGCTGATCGCCCCCTGAGCCGGCGTGCCGAAGGCGCAACCCGGCCGCCGCCGGCCGGCGGCCGACGCC
>JAFLDG010000419.1 GCA_017302495.1 Burkholderiales bacterium | reverse complement strand
CGCGTCGCCTTGGCCTGCACCCAGCCGCCGCGCAGCGCCGGCACTTCGCGCCGCACCGGCGCCATCGGCAGGTAATGCGCGGCACGCGCGCAGAAGTCGGCCGGGCCGCCGAGCGCGGCGACCATCTTCGCGAACCGTTCGAGCGCCGCGCCGCCGGCGAGCGCGGCATCGACGCGGGCCAGCGCGTCGGCTTCGTCGGCCGCGAGACGGCCGATCTGCAGCGCCTCGGCGCAGAGCAGCCGGGTGACTTCCAGCAGCCGCGGCGCCCGGTGTTCGCCGCGCAGGAACTGCACCGCCTCGGCCACCTCGACCGCGTTGCCGGCGGCGTGGCCGAGCACCTGGTTCATGTCGGTCACGAGCGCGCGCGTCGGCAGGCCGGCGCCGGTGGCGACCGCGACGATCGAGCGCGCGAGTTCGAGCGCCATCTCGGGCGTGTCGGCGAAGGCGCCGTTGCCGCACTTCACGTCCATCACCAGCCCCTGCAGCCCGGCGGCGAGCTTCTTCGACAGGATGCTCGCGGTGATCAGCGGGATCGATTCGACGGTCGCCGTCACGTCGCGGATCGCGTACAGCCGCCGGTCGGCGGGTGCCAGCTCGGCCGTCTGGCCGATGATCGCGCAGCCCGCGGCGTGCAGCGCGCTGCGCAGCGTGGCCGGCGCCGGTGCGGTCCGGTAGCCGGGGATCGAGTCGAACTTGTCGAGCGTGCCGCCGGTGTGCCCGAGGCCGCGGCCGCTGATCATCGGCACGATCGCGCCGCAGGCGGCGAGGATCGGCGCGAGCATCAGGCTCACCTTGTCGCCGACGCCGCCGGTCGAGTGCTTGTCGAGCACCGGGCCGTGCCATTCGGCCGCCGGCCAGCGCAGCACCTCGCCCGAATGCGTCATCGCGCGCGTCAGCGCCACGGTCTCGTCGCGGACGAGCCCGCGCAGGAAGATCGCCATCGCCAGCGCCGCGGCCTGGCCTTCGCTCCAGCCGTTGTCGACGAGGCCGGCGACGAAGGCCTCGATCTGCGCGCGCGACAGCGTGCCGCCGTCGCGCTTGATGCGGATGATCTCCTGCGGCAGCATGGTCAATAGGCTTCGGCCGCCGCTTCGGGCGATGCCGTGCCGCCGAGCACCGCCTCGATGTCGTCGAGCAGGCTGCTCGCGCCGATTCGCAGCCGCTGCGGCGCGAGCGCGGCGGCGCCGAGTTCGCGTGCGACGAGGTCGAGATAGGGCTGGACGTCGGCGACGCGGCGCAGGCCGCCGGAGAGCTTGAGGCCGACCCGCTCGCGCGCGCGCCCCCCGGCGCCGATCGCGCGCAGCATCGCCGCGGCCGCCGCCGGCGTCGCACCGACCGGCACCTTGCCGGTGCTGGTCTTCAGGAAATCCGCGCCGGCCGCGATCGCGAGCCGCGACGCGCGCTCGATCAGCGCCGCCTCGTGCAGCTCGCCGGTCTCGAGGATCACCTTCAGCACCAGGCGCGGGCAGGCGGCGCGCACGGCCACCAGCAGCCTGCGCGCGGATGCCTCGTCGCCGGCGCGCAGTGCGCGCCAGGGCAGCACCACGTCCACCTCCTGCGCGCCGGCGGCGACGATCGCCTGCACGTCGTGCAGCGCGGCGGCTACATCGCCGCCGCCTTCGGGGAAGTTCGCCACCGCGGAGACGCGGACCGATGCCGGCAGCCGCCCGCGCGCCAGCGCCGCGAAGCGCGGCCAGACGCACACGGCCGCCACCGGGCCGAAGCGCGTCAACGCGCGCGCGCAAAGGCGATCGATGTCCGCCTCGGTGTCGGCGTCGTTCAGGCTGGTGAGGTCGAGGCAGCGCAGCGCGGTCATGGCCGCGGTTCGCGCGGCCATCATCGCAACGTCGTTGCCGCCCGGCTCCACGCTCACGTCAGCGCCGCCACCTGCAAGCCGACCCCGCGGGCCGCCGCGCACTGGCGGGCGTCGGCCGACACGAAGACATCGGCAGCGCAAGCGAGCGCTGCGGCGACGTGGATCGCGTCCATGCCACGCAACGGATGGGATTCGAGCGCGTCCACCGCGCGCTGCACCACCTCCGGCGTGAGCTCGCAGATCAGGGCGTCGGCGATATCGTTCAGCAGCTCGTCCTTCAGTCGCTGGTACTGCGTGGCGGTGATGCGCCGTTCGCGCCGCAGCCGGCAGAAGGCCGAGATCAGCTCGGGTATCGCCGTGACTGCCAGCGCCAGCTCGTCCGCCCGGTCGCACCAGCCGAGCACCTCGGCGGTGCCCGCCTCGTCGACATAGCGCTTGGCCAGGGCCGACGGGTCGAAGAACACGCGCATCGCGGCCGGGGCGGCGGGCCGGCCCGTCAGCCGCCGCGCTCCTCGAGCAGCAGCTTGCTGATCGCCTCGCCGCCGATCAGCAACGGGCGGGCGCGGCGCCGCTTCCACGACGGCAGGTCGCGCGTGATCGGATGGATTTCGGCGATCGGGCGGCCGTTGCGCAGCACGCGCACGGTCTCGCCACGCTCGACCAGGTCGAAGTAGTGCTTCGCCTGGCTGCGCAACTCCGTGAAGCTCGCTTCCTTCATCGCCGGTCCGATTGATGTACAGCGCAGTGTACATGTGCGTGCCGCCACCGGCGTCGGCCTTGCGGCAAGTTGACAGGTCAGGTCGGAAAGGGCATTGACAAAGCCCGACCCGGGGAAACAGATCCCAAAGCGCGTGAAGCGACGAGCCGAGCGGCTGCCGTGCTCGCGCGACGGGTGGCTGTTCGAGGCCGCCTTCAACGAGGAGACACCGATGACCCGACGCTGGATCCGCACGACCGCCCTCGTCGCCGCCCTGAGCCCGTTCGCGACGGGCGCCGACGAGACCTGCAACTCGCCGTACATGGCCAACCTGGTCAAGGGCCAGGAGGACTTCGTCCATGTCTGGACGCTCGGCGTCAAGGGCGTGGGCGACGGCAACGACAAGCTGGTGACGACGCCCACCCGAAGAGCAAGAACTACGGCAAGGTGGTGCACAAGGTGTCGGTGCCCGGCCGCGGCGAGGCGCACCACATGGGCTTCACCGGCGACCGCCGCTACCTGTGGGCCGGCCGGCCCGACGACAACAAGATCTTCGTCTTCGACCTGGTCGACCCCGCGAAGCCCAAGCTCGTCAAGACCATCGGCAACCTCGCCGCCAAGACCGGCTTCGTCGGCCCGCACACCTTCTACGCGATGCCCGGGCGCATGCTCGTGCAGGCGCTGTCGAACACCAAGGACCACGGCGGCGTCACCGGCCTCGTGCTGTTCAACAACAAGGGCGACATCGTCGAGAAGTATCCGATGCCGGTCGGCGACTTGGGCGGCGCGGTCGGCGACGGTTACGGCTACGACATCGCGATCAACCCGGCGAAGAACACGATGCTCACGTCGAGCTTCACCGGCTGGAACGACCTGCGCACGCTGGCGCTGGAGGCCGCAGCGCCGTGAAGCGCGGGCTCGCCGCGGCGTGGCTCGGCGCGCTGCGCGGTCGGCGTCGGGTGCTGCGCGCCGCGTTGCCGTCGGCCCTGCTGCGGGCCGCGCCGGCGTTCGCCGCGTTGCCGTCGGCCCTGCTGCAGGCCGCGCTGGCGTTCGCCGCCTGGCCGTCGGCCGGCCGGCGGGTCACGGCGGCGGTCGCCGCCTGGCCGCTCGTCGCCCTGCCGCCAGCGGCGAACGCGGC
>JAFLDG010000418.1 GCA_017302495.1 Burkholderiales bacterium | reverse complement strand
CGCGCGGCCCGCGCCGGCCACGCGCTGGCGCTGCAGCCGGAGCTGATGCGCTTCACGGTCGACGCGATCACCGGGCTGGCCTTCGGCCACGACGTGCGCTCGCTCGAAGGCGACGACGACGTGATCCAGCGCCACCTGGACCAGATCTTCCCGGCGCTGTTCCGCCGGATCATCGCGCCGCTGCCGACGTGGCGCTGGTGGCCGGGCGCCGCCGACCGCGCGCTCGCGCGCAGCGTGGCCGCCGTGGACGAAGCCATCGCCGGCTTCATCGCGCAGGCCCGGCAGCGGCTGCACGACGAGCCGTCGCGGCGCGAGCGGCCGCCGAACCTGCTCGAGGCGATGCTGGTCGCGGCATCGACCCCCGGCGCCGAGGTCGACGACGGCGACGTCAAGGGCAACGTGCTGAACATGCTGCTCGCCGGCGAGGACACGACCGCGAACACGCTGGCCTGGATGCTCCACCTGCTCGTGCGGCACCCGCCGCTGCTGCAGCGCGCGCAGGACGAGGTGCGCGCGGTCGCCGGCGCCGCGCCCGAGGTCACGCTCGAGCAGCTCGACGCGCTGCGCTTCGTCGAGGCCTGCATGCACGAGACGATGCGGCTGAAGCCGGTGGCGCCGTTCAACGTGCTGCAGGCGCTGCGCGAGACGGTGGTCGGCGACGTGCGCGTGGCGCCGGGCACGCTGGTGTGGTGCGTGCTGCGCCACGACAGCCTGCAGCCGCGGCATTTCGTCGCGCCGGACGAGTTCCGGCCGCAGCGCTGGCTCGAGGGCGACGGCGCCCCGGCTGCGGCCGCGGCCTCGGCCAAGCGGGTGGCGATGCCCTTCGGCGCCGGCCCGCGCATCTGCCCCGGGCGCTACCTCGCGATGCTCGAGATGAAGCTGGTGATGGCCACGCTGCTCGGCAGTTTCGACATCGTGTCGCTGACCGCGCCCGGCGGCGCCGAGGCCGCCGAGCGCATGGCCTTCACGATGGCGCCGGTCGGGCTGGAGATGAGGCTGCGCGAGCGCGCCTGACGCCCGCCGCGCTTCAGGCCGCGGCCGACTTGCGCTGCTCGGCCTGCAGGCTCTTGCGCCGCGCCTTCCACGCGCCGAAGAACGCGATCGCGCCGGGCACGAGGATCATCAGCCAGATGATCAGGCTCATGTTCGCCTTCGCCCACGGCGTGTTGCCGAACAGGTAGCCGAAGGCGATCAGGCCGACGACCCAGATCACCGCGCCGACGATGTTGTACATCGTGAACTTGCGCCGCGTCATCGCCGCGACGCCGGCGACGAAGGGCACGAAGGTGCGGATGAAGGGCAGGAAGCGGGCGAGGATGATCGTGATGCCGCCGTACTTCTCGTAGAACTCGTGCGCCTGGTTGAACGCGCGCTTGTTGAAGAAGCGCGAGTGCTCCCAGCCCCAGACCTTGGGCCCGAAGAAGCGGCCGATCGAGTAGTTCATCTGGTCGCCCAGGACCGCCGCGGCGATCAGCAGCGGAATCGCGATCGACGCGTCCATCAGCCCGAGCCCGCACAGCGCGCCGACGACGAACAGCAGCGAGTCGCCGGGCAGGAACGGCATCACGACGACGCCGGTCTCGACGAAGACGATCGCGAACAGCAGCGCGTAGACCCAGGCGCCGTAGAGCGTGACGAACTCGGCCAGGTGCTTGTCGATGTGCAGCACGAAGCCCAGCAGGAAGCCCACCACGTCCATGGCCGGAGACTCTAGCAGCCGGTCCTGGCCGCGGCGCCGCGCGGGGCCCGACGGCGCCCGCGGGCTTACCCTGAGCCGCCGGCCGCTCCCCGCAGTCGCGGGGGGACACGCCCGGCCGCGCCGGCGGCGCGGCAGCGCGCGGCGGTCGCGCCGGGCACGGCCCCGTCCCTGCTACGCTGCAGGCTCGGCCACGATGTGGCGACGAGAACGAGGATCCGCGATGAGCCTGCACATCGTCCGCCTGGGCAGCCCGCGCGCAGCCGGCGAGGGCCTGCGCATCGGCACCGTGCGCCGGCCGCCGCGCGGCGTGCCGAAGGCCGAGTTCGCGGCGCGCGACTACTACGACGTCTGGTTCCCGAACCTCGCGCCGAGCGCCGAGACGATGAAGCTCGGCCAGCAGGCGCAGACCCCGGCGCAGTGGAACGCGTTCCTGCGCGCCTTCCGCGCCGAGATGGCGCGGCCGGACGCGGCGCACGACCTCGACCTGCTCGCGGCGCTGTCGCAGCGCACGTCGTTCGCGCTCGGCTGCTACTGCGAGGACGAGGCACGCTGCCACCGCTCGGTGCTGCGCGCGCTGCTCGCCGAACGCGGCGCCGCGATCGAACCGGCCGGCGCGTGACGCCTTCGGCGCCGACGCGCGGCCAGGGCGCGTCGGCCGGCGGCACAATCCCCGGCATCCCGAGGAGCCCCGTCATGCCGATCTTCGAATACCGCTGCGACGACTGCGGCCGCGAGTTCGAGGCGCTGGTGCGCCGCTCGACCGTGCCGCAGTGCCCGGCCTGCGCGTCGACCCATCTGGACAAGAAACTGTCCACCTTCGCCACCGCGGGCAGCCAGCCCGAGCCGATGGCGGCGATGGGCCCCTGCGGCAGCTGCGGCCACCCGGACGGCCCGGGCGCCTGCGCGCTGCACTGACGCCGCGGCGCCGGCGCCCGCCGCCGCGGTGGCGCGTAGCGGCGGCCCCGCGCCCCGGTATCAGGTGCGGATGCGGGCGATGTGCTCGGTGCCGCTCTCGGGCAGCCAGACCTCGCCCGGCCGGCCCAGGATCTGGCGCACGCCGGCGGCCTCGCGCGGGTGCACCCAGGCGTCGAAGCGTTCGCGCGCCGGGTCGAAGCGCAGCGTCGCGTTCGCGCCGAAGTCGCTGAGCCAGACCTGGTCGCGCTCGTCGACCCAGACCGCGTAGCAGCGCGGATTCGCACCCGGCAGCTTCCACGCCTGCCAGCGGCCGGTATCCGGGTCGTGCACCGACACCTGGCCCGAGTTCCACTCGCTGACCCAGATCCGGCCGCGCGAATCGCTCCAGACGCGGCGCGCGCCCTGCCCTTTCGTCGGCGGCTCGACGACGCGCGAGGCGCCGGTCTTCAGGTCGATCTGCGCGATGAAGCTGCCGGCGAGCGAGCAGTACCAGACCGCGCCCGCCGGCGTCGCGCAGATGCCGTAGGGGCCGCGGCCCTTCGGCGCATCCCAGACCTCGACCTTGCCGGTCTTCACCGCGACCCGGCCGATCAGCCCGCTCTGGCCGGTGAACCACAGGTCGCCGCCGCCGTCGAACGCGCAGGTGTTCAGGTTGGCGTACGGCGTGCCTTCGGGCAGCTTGTAGAGCCGCCGCTCGCGCGACGGCCAGGCCACGCGCACGATCGCCTGCAGCCCGCCGTCGGTCAGCCACGCGGCGCGGTCCGGGCCCTGGATCACGCCGTGCGGCGAACTGCCGCTGCCGAGCGGGATCAGCTCGACCTTCGCCGTCGCCGGGTCGAACCAGCCGAGGTGGCCGCTGCGCTGCGCGCTGAACCAGACGCCGCCGTCGGGCGCCGGCGCGACGTCGTGGATGCCGGTGCGCTGCGGCGCGTCCAGCGGCCAGGCCTGCAGCGCCGGCAGCGCCTGCG
>JAFLDG010000417.1 GCA_017302495.1 Burkholderiales bacterium | reverse complement strand
GCCCAGGGTCGCGGCGTGCCAGCGCGAGAACGCGCTCGGCGCCGCGAAGCCGAGCAGCGCGGCCACGTCGGTCAGCGGCCGGTCGGTGCCTTCGACGTAGCGCGCGGCCAGGTCGCGCCGTACGCCGTCGAGCAGCGCGCTGAAGCTCGTGCCTTCGGCGGCGAGCTGCCGGTGCACGGTGCGGCGGTCGACGCCGAGATGCTGCGCGACGACTTCGACGCGGCACAGCCCGCGCGGCAGCAGCAGCACGATCAGCTGGCGCACCCGGTCGGGCAGGTGCCGGCTGCGCGCCAGCGTCGGCGCGAGCAGCTTGCGGCTGTAGCGCGCCAGCACCGGGTCGGCGCCGGGGTTCGGCGCATCCAGGTCCGCCGCGTTGCAGACGATGCCGTTGAACTCGTGGCCGAACTCCACCGCCGGTCCGAGCACGCGGCGGTGCGCCGCCAGGCTCGGCGGGGCGGAGTGGGTGAAGCACACCAGCCGCGGCCGCCAGGCCGCGCCCATGAACACCTGCAGCACGCGGAACGTGACGCCCACCACCAGCTCGGTGGCCTGGCGCAGCGGGCGACCGCCGTCGGCACTCAGCTCGGTGCGGATCACCACCAGCCCGGCGTGTTCGGCCACGTGCACGGCCACGGCCTCGTTGTGCACGTGGATGTGCAGCATCAACGCCTCGAGCGCGCGGCGCAGCGTCGGCTCGTCACGCACCAGCAGCGCCAGCGGGCCGAGGTTCGACAGCCGGCGCGACTCGGCCAGGCGCAGGCCGAAGGCCGGCTCGCGCGCCTGCGTGGCCGCGGTCTCGAGCAGCCGGCCGACCAGATGCGCGGGGATCTTCAGGTCGGGGTCGGTCAGGCAGCGCGGCTGCAGCCCGACGCCGGCGACGAGCGCACGCGCCTCCAGCCCGCAGGCCGCCGCCAGTTCGGCGAAGTGCGTCAGCGCGGCGCTGCGGACGAGGGCGGTCATGGTCGGCTCTCCAGGTCCCGAAATGTCAAGTGGATGTCCCGGATCGTCAAGTGCCCGGAGCCTCGGCCGCGAACAATGGCGGGCATCGACGACGACCGAGACGACGAGGAGACCCGATATGAACGAGCCGCACCCCGCGACCCCGCTGTGCGACCGATTGCGCGCCGCCGGCGAGTGGAACCCAGCCTGGGAGCCGTTCTACGCGCTGGACCCGGCCTGGACCGAAGCCTTCATCGCGATGGGCACGAAGCCGATGCGCGCCGGCGTGCTCGACCCGAAGGTGATCGAGTTCATCGCGATCGCGGTCGACGCCTCGTGCACCCATCTGTATGCCCCCGGCGTGCGCCGCCACGTCCGCAAGGCGCTGGACCTGGGCGCCACGAAAGAGGAGATCACCGCCGTGCTGCAGTGCGTCAGCGTGCTCGGCATACACACGATGAGCCTGGGCGCGCCGATCCTGCAGGAAGAGCTTTCCGCCCGCGAAACCGCCGCCGCTGCGGCCTGAACCCCGACCCAAGGAGACCGACATGCAATTCCTCGACGATTCCCTGCTGCCCGAGAACCAGCAACCGCTGGTGATCCAGGTCGCGCCCTACGGCCCCGAATTCCTGCCCAGCGACTCCGACGACATCCCGGTGACGATGGCCGAGCAGGTGCAGAAGGCGGTCGACTGCTGGAACGCCGGCGCCACCGTGCTGCACGTTCATTGCCGCGAGGCCGACGGCCATGGCTCGAAGCGGCTGTCGATGTTCAACGAGATGCTGGCGCGGCTGCGCGAGGCGGTGCCCGGCATGCTGCTGCAGGTCGGCGGTTCGATCTCGTTCGCGCCGGAAGGCGAGGGCTCGGACGCGAAGTGGCTGAACGACGACACCCGCCACATGCTGGCCGAGCTGACGCCGAAGCCCGACCAGGTGACGATCGCGATCAACACCAATCAGATGAACGTCTGCGAGCTGCTGACCGCCGACGACGTGGCCGGCACCTCGCTGGCGCTGCCGGCCTACCAGGAAGCCTACCGCGAGATGTGGATCCCGTCTGGCCCGGCCTTCGTCGCCGAGCACCTGAAGCGGCTGCAGGCGGCCGGCATCCAGCCGCACTTCATGCTCGCCGACGTCGGCCAGCTCGAGACGGTCGAGCGCTTGATCCGCCGCGGCGTCTACACCGGCCCGCTGGTGCTGAACTGGGTCGGCATCGGCGGCGGCGCCGACGGCCCGAACCCGCGCAACCTGATGGAGTTCATCAACCGCTGCCCGGACAACGCCGTGCTGACGGTCGAAAGCCTGATGCGCAACGTGCTGCCGCTGAACACGATGGCGATCGCGATGGGCCTGCACGTGCGCGTCGGCATCGAGGACAACCTGTGGGGCAGGAAGGGCGAGCGCATCACCAGCGTGCAGCAGGTCGAGCAGATGGTGCGCATCGCGCGCGAGCTGCACCGCGAGGTGGCCACCGGCGCCCAGGCGAAGGCGATCTACCGCATCGGCGAGCACTACGCCTCGGCCGACGAGACGCTGGGCAGGCTCGGCTACGCGCCGAACCGCAAGCCGGGCACGCGCGGCGCGACGCTGCGCCTTGCGGCGTGAAGACAGGCCGCACACACACCCAGGAGACACTCGATGAAGACCCTGTTCCAGAACACCCGCCGTGCCGCGCTCGGCACGCTTGCCGGCGCCGCGCTGCTCGCCGCCGCGCCGGCCGCTTTCGCGCAAACCCCGGCCCAGGCCTGGCCGAGCAAGCCGGTGCGCATCGTGATCGGCGCGCCCCCCGGCGGCACCGCCGACATCGTCGCCCGCCTGCTCGCCGACGGCCTGCAGAAGGAGTGGGGCCAGCCGGTCATCGTCGACGCCAAGCCCGGCGCGGCCGGCATGATCGCGATGCAGGACTTCCTGGGCCAGCCGGCCGACGGCCACACGCTGCTGGTGTCGGTGAACGCGCTGGTGACCGAGATCCCGCACGTGATCAAGGTGCGCTTCGACCCGTTCAAGGACGTCAAGCCGGTGGCCGACCTGGCGCGCAGCGGCCTGGTCTTCGTCGGCAATCCGGCGCTGCCGGCGAAGAACGTGCCCGAGGTCGTGGCCTACGTGAAGGCGAATCCGGGCAAGGTGTCGTACGCCTCGTACAGCGCGGGCACGATCTCGCACACGATGGGCCTGGAGCTGAACAAGGCCGCCGGCATCGACATGACGCACGTGCCGTACAAGGGCTCGCCGCCGGCGCTGCAGGACGTGATGGGCGGCCACGTGGCGCTGATGTTCGACGGCCCGGCGACCTCGATCCCGATGGTCAAGGGCGGCAAGCTCAAGGCCTTCGCGGTCAGCGGCCCGAAGCGCAACCCGGCACTGCCCGACGTGCCGACCTTCGCCGAGCAGGGCTTTGCCGTGATCGACGACGTGGCCTGGATGGGGTTGTGGATCAAGCCGGAGGTGCCGGCCGACATCCAGGCCAAGATCCGGCAGGCCACGCTGAAGGTCATGGCGCAGCCGGCGGTGCAGACGCGCCTGACCGAACTCGGCAACGACGCCGGCAGCGGGGCCTCGCCCGAGGACCTGTCGAAGTCGCTGCGCGCGGCGTCGGACAAGCAGGGCGCCACGCTGCGCGCGCTGGGCGTCAAGCCGCAGGACCTCGGCGGCTGAAACCGAATCCGAGCGCGCGCCCCGGCCTTGCAGGCCGCGCCGCGCGCGCGACACGCGCAG
>JAFLDG010000416.1 GCA_017302495.1 Burkholderiales bacterium | reverse complement strand
GCGCAGCGGGACCGGCGTGGAGGACGCCGCCGCGGCGCCGGTGATCCTGCCGCCCGACCTGCCGGTCGCGTCCACCGGCTTGCAGGGCGGCGGCATCCCGCTGCAGATTCCCATCGGCAAGAGCATCGGCCCGGTGCGGCTGCACCACGTGCTGCTCAACATCGATCGCGACACCGCCGCTGCCGCACCGAAAACCGCGATCCAGGCGGGGCTGTCCTTCAGCGCGCAGATCGGCCCGGTGCTTGCCCGCGTCGATCGCATCGGCATGAAGCTCGCGCTCGATTTTCCCGACGACCAGGCGCAGGCCAACCTGCACTTCGCCAATGTCGACGTCGGTTTTCTCGCCCCGGCCGGCGTCGGTCTCGCCGTCGATTCCGAGCAGGTCAAGGGCGGCGGCTTCCTGTTCCACGACGAGGCCAGGCACCAGTATGCCGGGGTGATGGAGCTCAGCCTGTCGGGCGTCATCGCGCTGAAGGCCATCGGGCTGCTGTCCACCCGCCTGCCCGACGGCAGCAAGGGCTACTCGTTGCTGGTGCTCGTCACCGGACAGACCGCCCGGCCCGGCGGCGCGCTGCTCGAGCTGCCGATGGGCTGGCGCCTCACCGGCATCGGCGGCCTGCTCGCGCTGCATCGCACCGTCGACAAGGACGCGGTGCGCGCCGGGCTGCGGAACCGTACCCTCGAATCCATCCTGTTTCCGCAGGATCCGGTGCGCAATGCGCCGACCGTGATCGCCGCGCTTGACCGGGTGTTCCCGGTGTGCCGCGGCCGCCATCTGTTCGGCGTCATGCTGCAGTTGCAGTGGGGCGTGCCGACGCTGATCACCGTCAATCTCGGCGTCATCGCCGAACTCAGCGCCGGCTGCCCGTGGATCCGCCGCCTGGTCGTGCTCGGCCGCCTGACGGCGATCCTGCCGCGGCTGGAGAACGACCTGCTGCGGCTCAACCTCGATGTCGCCGGTTTCTTCGACTTCGGCCAGGGCACGGTCGAGATCGACGCGGTGCTGGTGGACTCCCGGCTGCTGCATCGTTTCCCGCTCACCGGGGCGGCCGCGCTGCGCGCGCGGTGGACCGCGCCGCGCAGCTTCGCGCTCGCGGTGGGCGGCATGCATCGCGCCTTCACGCCGCCGGCGGGCTTCCCGGCGCTCGAGCGCGTGGCGCTGAGCCTGACCACCGGCGACAACCCGCGCCTGACCTGCGAGGCCTATTTCGCTCTGACCGCCAATACCGTGCAGTTCGGCGCGCGCGCGAGCCTCTATGCCGCCGCCTACGGCTTCAACGTGACCGGCGAGGCCGGCTTCGACGTGCTGATCCGGCTGCTGCCGTTCCATTTCCTCGCCGAGTTCTTCGCCGGCATGCAGTTGCGCAAGGGCTCGCGCAACCTGTTCAAGGTCAAGGTCGAAGGCGCGCTCGAAGGTCCGGTGCCGCTCGCGCTGCGCGCCAAGTGCAGCTTCGAGATCTTCTGGTGGGACGTGTCCATCCGCGTCAACGTCACCCTGGCCGGCGGCCAGGCGCCGCCGCTGCCGGTGGCGGTGGATGCCTCGGTGCAGCTTTTCGCCGCGCTGGGCGACGCGAAGAGCTGGAGCGCCGAGCTGCCGGGCGGCCAGTCGCGCATCGTCGCCCTGCGCGAGGGCGCAGCCGATGGCGTGCTGCGCGTGCATCCGCTGGGCACGCTGACGGTGCGGCAGAGCGTGGTGCCGCTCAATCTCGGGCGCGACATCGACAAGTTCGGCGACACGCCGGTGGCGGGCGCGCGGCGCTTCCGGGTGACGCGGGTCGCGATCGGCGGCGGCGAGCAGCCCACGAGCCCGGTGGTCGACGATTTCGCCCCGGGGCAGTTCTTCGACATGAGCGACGATGCCCGGCTCGCCAGCCCGTCGTTCGAGCCGATGCAGGCGGGGTTGCGCGTCGGCGCGGCCGAGTTCGCGCTGGATTTCGCCCGCCGCGTGGAGTCGCCGCTCGCCTACGAGACGCGCGTCATCGATCGCAAGGCCGCGGTGCCGCCGCCTGCGCCGACGCGCGACTATCGCCTGAGCGAGGCGCTGCTCGAACTGCATGCGCAGCACGGCGCCGCCGGACGCAGCGTCCTGCGCCGCGAGCGGCGCGCGCCGGCGAGGCCATTCGCGAAGGTGGAAGCCGCGCGCTGGTCGGCGGTGGCCGAGGATCTGGCAGCGCTGCCGGACGCGGCGACGGCGCTCACGTTCGCCGAGGCGCAGGGCGCGACGGGCGGGCCGGGATCGCGCCTGGTGGTGCGGGAGTTCGAGCTCGCGCAGGCGGGGAACGTGTCATGAGCGCCGCGAGCGTGGTGTTCCTGCCGTGGGTGCGCCAGGGCCTAGCCGCGCGCCTCGCGACCCCCGATCCCTTGTCCGGCGCGTTGCCGGCGCAGGCCCCGCTCGGCGTGACGCTGGCGGTGAACGGCGTCGATGCGCCGCCGATGGCGGTGCGCCTGTTCGGCCCCGGCGACGTGCTGGGCATCGATGCGCGCCAGGTGGTGCGCACCGAGCCGCCTGCCGACACCATCGACTACGAGGCCAACGACCTGGCCGCGGTCGAGTTCGACAACCCGGATCTGCCGTGGCTGTTCACACCGGCCGGCGCCGACGCGCAGGGACGTTTGCGGCCCTGGATCGTGCTGGTGGTGGTGCGGCGGCAGGACGGTGTGCGCCTGCGTCCGCCGCGCGATGAACCCTTGCCGGTGCTCGAGATCGCGGCGCCGGCCTTGCCCGCGGCCGAGCTGCCCGATCTTGCCGAGTCGTGGGCCTGGGCGCATGCCCAGCTCGCCACCCGCGAAGGCGCGACCGAAGCCGATCTGCGCAACGTGCTGGCGACGCGGCCGGAGCTCTCGGTCGGCCGCCTGCTGTCGCCGCGGCTGCTGACGCCGTTCACCGATTACATCGCCTGCGTGGTGCCCGCCTTCGACAGCGGCCGGCGCGCCGGCCTGGGCGAAGCGGTGGAGGCGAATGCCGCGCTCGCCCCCGCCTGGCGCAGCGGCAAGGACGCGCCGGGCAGCATCCGCCTGCCGGTCTACCATCACTGGGCGTTCCGCACCGGCGCGCGAGAGGATTTCGAGTCCATGGTGGCGCGCCTGGTCGCGCGCGATCTGTCCGCCGTGGCGGGCCGCCGGCCGCTGGACATCGGCCGGCCGGGCTTCGCGGTGGCGGGCGCCGAACCACCGCCGGTGCTGCTCGAAGGCGCGCTGCAGCCCGTCGGCGCGCCGCGCGCCGCCTTCGCCGTTGGCGCCGGCGGGCCCTGGCAGCAGACCCTGCAGGCCATCGTCAATGCCGCCAATGCGCGCGCCGCGGGGCTCGACGAGGTGCCGGTGGTCGGCCCGCCGATCTACGGCAAGTGGTACGCAGGGCGCCACGAGGTCGCCACGGCCGGTGCGCGCACCTGGCTCGACGAGCTCAATCTCGATCCGCGCGAGCGCGTGGCGGCGGCGCTCGGCACCCACGTCGTGCAGCGCCAGCAGGAAGAGCTGATGGCGGAGGCCTGGCAACAGGCCGGCGAACTGGCGCAGGCCAACCAGCGCCTGCGCCAGATGCAGCTCAGCCTCGCGATCACCGGCCGGCTGCATGCGCGCCACGTCCAGCGTATCGACGACGACGACGCCCTGTGGCGCTTCGCGGCGCCGGCGCAGGCGCGCCTGCTGATGCCGGCGAC
>JAFLDG010000415.1 GCA_017302495.1 Burkholderiales bacterium | reverse complement strand
CGCGCCGCGGTCAGCGGTGCCGACGCGGTCGCGCTGCGCCTGCTGCAGGCCCTGCCGGTCCTGCAGGCCCTGGCCGCCGAGTCCGTCTTCGCGGCCGCGGAACTGGTCGCGCGCCTGCGCCGCCTGCCGGTCGTGGCTGGCGAACTTGTCGCGCGAACCCTGGTCGCGGTACGGCACCGAGCCGCGGTGGTTGACGTTGTGCTGCCAGTTGTTGTTGCTGATGTTGGTGCGGTTGAAATTGTTGTAGCGGTTGACGTTGATGTTGACGTCGCCGCGGCCCCAGCCGATGTTGCCCCACAGCGCCGCACCGGCGGCGATGCCCACGCCCCAGAAGAAACCGCTGACGAAGGGCGTGGCCACCGGGTACCAGTACGGCGGGAAGTACGGCGGGTACGCCGGGTAGCCCCAGGCGCCGTAGACGACGGTCGGCTGGTAGACCGGCACGTAGACCACCTGCGGGTTCGCCGGCTCGATCACGATGACCTGCTTGCTCTCCTGCGTCTCGGTCTTGACCACCTGCTGCTCGTTGCTCTTCAGGTTGCCGGCCGCCTGCGCCTTCTGCCGCAGCGCCTGCACCGCGTCGAGCAATTGCTTCTGCTGGCCGAGGAAGGCGTCACCGAGCTTCTGCGTCCAGGCGAGGTCCTCGTTCATGCGGCTCAGCACGTCGGGGAAGGCGGCCAGCGACTTCACGCTCGCGTCCCAGGTCTGCTTGGCGAGCGCGTCCTCGAGCGCCTTGTCCTTCAGGTTCGGGTTCGCCTTGCGCCAGCGCGCGGCCTCGACGATCTCGAGCGGGTAGGTCGAGGCCATCAGGATCTGCGACAGCAGCGCATCGGGGTAGAGCGCGATCGGCGCGACCATCGCCTCGAGTTCGCCCTGGCTGAACGGCGCCGGGGCGTTCGCGGTCGCGGCGGCGGCGGGTGCGGCGGCGGTGGTCTGCGCGCGCAGGATCGGCGTGACCCCGAGCGCGAACGACAGGACCACACAGCTTGCGGGTTTGAGCATCATGCGCAGGGCTCCACGGACTGCGGGCATTCTAGACATCGCCACCCGCGGGCCCGCCCCCCACTCCGCGAGGGGGCAGGCTGGCAGAATCGACGACGATCATCCTGCCGCCTGCCGCCGAGCCGAATGCCGCCGAACCTGCCCTTCCCATCGCCCCGCCCCGCGCCGCGGGATCGTCGGCCGACGCGCGGTTGGGCCGTCCTGCCGCTGCTCGCACTCCCCGCGGCGGCGCACGCGTCGTTCCTGCCGCCCGCGCTGATGGACAAGGCGGCCTGGGGCATCGCCTGGTTCGTGATCGTCGTGATGCCGCTGGCCGGCATCGTGCTGTTCTGGATCGTGCACGTGATGCCGGAAAAGATCGCGCACAAGCGCCACCACCCGCAGCGCGAGGCGATCCACGTGCTGTGCCTGCTGTCGCTGGTGTTCGGCGGGCTGCTGTGGCCGATCGCCTGGCTGTGGGCCTACACCAAGCCGACGCTGCACCGGCTGGCGTGGGGCACCGACAAGCACCAGGACTTCTTCACCCACATGGCCGACCGTGCCGAGGCCGGCGAGGTCGGCGCGCGCGAGAAGCAGCACCTGCTCGACGAGATCGACGCGATCGCCGCGCGCGGCAGCCTCGTGCCCGAGCTGCGCGCGGCGCGCGAGCGCATCGCCGCTGCGCCGGCCGCGCCGGCCCCGGCGGAAGGTGCGGCCTGATGGAAGCGCTGCTGCTCGCGATCTACGCGTTCTTCGTCTGGCTGATCTTCATCAAGCTGAAGTGGCTGCCGTGGAACACCACGTCGCAGGTCATCGTCGTCATCATCCCGATCGTCGCGATGGCCGCGCTGATCCTGACGCTGAACGTGGTCGCGCCGTCGACCTCGGACGTGCGCGTGTTCAAGTACTCGGTGCAGATCCTGCCGCAGGTGCGCGGCCGCGTGGTCGAGGTGCCGGTCGAGCCGAACCGGCTGGTGAAGAAGGGGCAGCTGCTGTTCCGCATCGACCCGACGCCGTACCAGAACGACCTGAACGTCGCCAAGGCGCGGCTCGGCGCGGCCGAGGCGCAGTTCGCGACGGCGGGCGCGAACCTGGTCGACGCCTCGGCCGGCGCGCGCCAGCTGCAGGAGCAGCTGAAGTCGGCGAACGCGCAGGTGCGCGCGCTGCAGCCGCGGGTCGAACTGGCCCGGCTGCGGGTGCGGCAGAACCGCGAGCTGGTCGCCACCGGCGCCGGTGACCGCTTCGCGCTCGAGCAGGCCGAAGCCAACCTGGTCGAGCTCGAGGCGCAGCTCGCCAAGGCCGGCGCCGACGAAGCGCAGGTCGCACAGAAGCTGTCGGGCCGCGTGAACGGCGAACTCGCGACCGTCGCCGGCGCGAAGGCCCAGCTCGCGACCGCGAAGGCCAACGTCGACTCGGCGCGGGCCGATGTCGCGAACGCGCAATGGAACCTCGACCAGACCGCGGTCTTTGCGCCGGCCGACGGCTGGGCGATCAACGTGCAGCTGCGCCCCGGCTCGTTCGTCGTCTCGGTGCCGCTGTCGCCGGCGATGACCTTCGTCGAGGAGGAACTGCAAGTGATCGCGCTGTACGCGCAGAACGAGCTGGTCTGGGTCAAGCCCGGCGACGAGGCCGAGTTCGCGATCAACACCCACCCCGGGCGGGTGCTCAAGGCCAAGGTCGACTCGATCGTCTGGGCGCAGGGCCAGGGGCAGTTGACGCCGTCGGGCACGCTGCCGCAGACCGGCGCCTTTCCGCAGGCGCCGGGGCGCTTTCCGGTCAAGCTCACCGTCGAGGGGCCGGACCGCGAGGTCTTCCTCGCCGCCGGCGCGAGCGGCCACGGCGCGATCTACACCGAGCACGTGGCCGCGATCCACATCCTGCGCATGGTGATCCTGCGCGTCGGTGCGATCACCGACTACCTCGTGCTGAAGCTGCACTGATGCGCCGCGCCGCCTTCGCCCTCGCCGCGCTCGGCGGCGCACTTGTCGCCGGCTGCGCGCTGCAAAGCCCGCCCACGCGGCAGGATCTGCAGGCGCAGGCGATGCCGCACACCGCGGTGCCGCCGGGCTGGACGGCGGGCGCGGTCACGGCGCAGCCGGCCGCCGACCGCTGGCTCGCGACCTTCGACGACCCGGCGCTGACCGCGCTGGTGCACGAGTCGATCGCACACAACGCCGACCTGCAGGCCGCCGCGGCGCGGGTCGAGCAGGCGGGCGGCTATCTGAAGGTCGCGAGTTCGGCGCTGCGGCCGTCGATCGGCCTGGCCGGGCTGTGGAGCGGCGCGGCCAGCAGCGGCGGCGACGGCCTGAACGGCGTCTTCCTGAACCTGCAGCTCGAACTCGACGTCTGGGGCCGGCTGCGCTACGCCGAAGCGGCGGCGCAGGCGCAGGCCGACGCGGTCGCGGCCGACTACGCCTTTGCGCGCCAGTCGCTCGCCGCGACGGTGGCCAAGGCCTGGTTCGTCGCGATCGAAGCCGGGCTGCAGCGCGCGCTGCTGCAGCAGATGCTCGGCACCGCGCAGCAGTTGCAGACGCTCGCCGAGGACCGGCAGCGCATCGGCCCGGGCAACGAGCTGGCCGTGGCCGAGGCGCGCGCCAGCGTGGCCGGTTTCCGCGACGCGCTGCGCCAGGCCGAACTCGCGCGCCAGAACGCGCTGCGCGCGATCGAGTTGCTCGCCGGG
>JAFLDG010000414.1 GCA_017302495.1 Burkholderiales bacterium | reverse complement strand
CGCCGCGCTGCGCGCGCAGGCGCAGGCGGCCGAGCAGGCGGCGCGGCTGGCGCGCGAGGAACTGGGCATGAACGACGAGCTGGTGCGCAGCGGCTTCGTGCAGAAGAGCCGGCTGCTCGGCTTCGAGCGCAACGTCTCGGACACGACCGCACGCGCCGAAGCCGCGCGCGGCCAGATCGCCGAGGCGCAGATGCAGCTCGCCGCGATCGGCCAGTCGATCGCGCAGGCGCGCGGCGCCTACCAGCAGCGCGCGGCCGACGAGCTGAAGGAAGCGACCGCGCGGCTGCGCGAACTCGACGACCGGCTGCGGCCGTCGGTCGACCAGGTCGAGCGCCAGATCGTGCGCGCGCCGGTCGACGGCACCGTGATGGCGCTGCGGATCGGCGCGGCCGGCACCGCGGTCGGGCCGCGCGAGCCGCTGCTCGAGATCGCGCCGTCGGACGAGAAGCTGGTGATCGAGGCGCAGATCGAGCCGCACGACATCGACCACGTGCGCGCGGGCGACGCGGCCGAGGTGCGGCTCGCGGCCTTCGATGCGCGGCGCACGCCGCTGCTGCCGGCGACCGTGGTATCGGTGGCACCGGACGCGCTCAGCGATGCGGCCGGCGAGCGCCGCTGGTACGCGGTGCAGATCGAGGTCCGGCCGGATGCGCTGGCGGCGCAGCCGCAGCTGCGGCTGCAGGCCGGCATGCCGGCCGAGGTCTTCGTCACGACCCCGGCGCGCAGCCTCTGGCAGTACCTGCTCGAGCCGCTGGGCCTGTTCGCCCGGCGCGCGCTGCGCGAGCCCTGAGTCGTTCCGGCATTTCTTCGAACCGACACCGCGAAAGGAGGTGACCGATATGCACCCGTGACGACCCGATCGGCGCTCGAAGCGCCCGCTTGTTTCCCTTCTTCAACGATTCATTCCTGGAGTTTCGACATGGCACTCATCATCGGCAACGCCGCCAACAACGTCCTGATCGGCGACACCAACATCTTCGACCTGACCGACGACATCTTCGGCCTGGGCGGCAACGACTGGCTCTCGGGGGGTCTGGCCAACGACAACCTGTGGGGCGGCGACGGCAACGACAGCCTGTTCGGCGGCGCCGGCAACGACATGCTCAACGGCGGCGCCGGCAACGACCTGCTCGACGGCGGCAGCGGCAACGATGCGATGGCCGGCGGCACCGGCAACGACGTCTACCGCGTCGACGCGGCCGGCGACACGGTGGTCGAGGCGGCCGGCGGCGGCATCGACCGCGTCGAGTCGTCGATCAGCTACGGGCTCGGCGCGAACGTCGAGAACCTGACGCTGACCGGCGCAGCGGCGATCAACGGCGCCGGCAACGCGCTGAACAACGTCATCACCGGCAACAATGCGAACAACGTGCTCAGCGGCGGCGCCGGCCACGATGCGCTGTACGGGCGCGGCGGCAACGACGTGCTGTGGGGCGGCACCGGCAACGACGTTCTCGACGGCGGCGACGGCGACGACCGGCTGTACGGCCAGGCCGACCACGACCGCCTGTTCGGCGGCAACGGCAACGACGTACTCGACGGCGGCACCGGCAACGACTCGCTGTACGGCAACGCCGGCCACGACCGCATGGTCGGCGGCACCGGCAACGACCTGCTGCAGGGCGGAACCGGTTCGGATTCGCTGCACGGCGGCAGCGGCCACGACGTGCTGCGCGCGGTCGACGTCGGCGCCGGCAACGACCTCGCGGTCGACCGCTTCTACTTCGACACGCCGCTGAGCGCCGCGACCAACGTCGACCGCATCGACAACGGTCACTTCACGCCGTTCGGCGCCGAAGCGGTCGACGACGAGATCATGCTCGAGAACAGCATCTTCACGGCGCTGCGCTCGACGGTCGGCACGAACCTCGGCCAGCTGAGCGCGGCGCATTACTTCGAAGGCGCCGGGCTGACCGGCGGCGGGGTGTTCAACCTGGTCGGCATCTACAACAACACGGCCACCGGGCAGCTCTTCTACAACCCGACCTTCGGCGTGGCCGGCGACAGCGTGCTGTTCGCCACCGTCAACGCGGCCGGCGTGCCGGGCGGCTCGGCCGTGCTGTCGGCCGAGGAGTTCACGCTGGTTTGATCGGCGTCATCGAGCGGGCGGGCGGCCGTGAGGCGGCCCGCCCCCGCCGCCGCGACAGGAGTCCCCGTCATGAACGCCACCCAGAATCCGGCCGCGCCCTGCGGCTACGAGATGCGCTTCCGTTCGCTGTTCCACGAAGGCCGCGCGCTGAGCTTTCCGTGTGACGCGCGCGGCGAGGTGCCGCTCGACGCGCTCAGCGAGCGCGCCCGCAACAACTACCTGTACGCGCGCACCGTGATCGGCCGCGAGTACTTCCGGCCCGAGGTCTGCCGCTGCGAGGTGCATTGAGGCCGACCCAGCCCGTTGCGAGCCAGTCTCGCGTCCGGGCCGACGGTGCGCAACGGGCCTGGCGCCGTCGCCGTTGTCCTCATGACACGACGAATACCCGCAACGGGCCGCAACCGGTCGTCGGTACGAAAGCGGTGTCGTCGGGTGCGATCGGCGCGCCGCCCGCGGCGCCGGGCCCGGTCAAGGCCCGCCCGGCGGCACCGTCGGCGGCTGCGCCGGCAGATCGGCCAGATGGGCATCGTCGGCCCAGCGCACGATGTCCAGCGTGCCGGCGCGCCAGCGCAGGCGGTTGATGCCGGTGTTCGGGATCGCGCAGGCGCGCGGGCCGTGCAGCGGCAGGTCGTGTACGGTGCGCCAAAGCATGTCGAGCACGCCGCCGTGCGTGACCACGAGCAGGCGCCGGCCTTCGTGCGCGCGCACCAGCGAGCGCACCGCGCCGAGCACGCGGGCGTGAAACTCGCGCACGCTCTCGCCGTCGGGCAGCCGGTCGTCGGCGTCGTGGCGCAGCCACTGCGCCCACAACTGCGGATGGCGGGCCTTGATCTCGGCCACGCTCAGCCCCTCGAGCACACCGAAGCCCTGTTCGCGCCAGGCCGCCTGCGCCAGCGCCCGGGTCGCCTGCCGCTGCTCGAGCGGCCACGCGGTCTGCCGGGCGCGTTCGAGGTCGCTGCTGACGATCAGGTCGAAGCGTTCACCGGCCAGCGCGTCGGCCAGCCGCCGCGCCTGCGCCTGCCCGGTGGCGTTCAGCGGGACGTCGATCTGCCCCTGGAAGCGCTGCTCGCGGTTGTAGTCGGTCTCGCCGTGGCGGACGAAGGTCAGTTGGGTCATCGTCGTGGGAACCGCGGGGCGACCCCGCGCGTGCCGGGCCGGCGCCGGCAGGCGGGTCTCGCGCCGGGGATTGTCACGCCGCCGAGGTGTCGGATCAGCGGCAGGCGCATGACCCCTCCGTGTCTCGAGTTTCGAGCCGCACGCCGGCGATCATCTGCCGCTTGCGGCCGAAGCCGGGATCGCGCCGCACCTCGAAGCCGGCCTGCTGCAGGTGGCGCCGCACCCAGCCGGCGGCGGTGTAGGTGCCAACGTCGCTCCCGGCCGCGAGGCGCGCGCGAGCGCGGCCGCGACCTCGTCGCTCCACATCGCCGGGTTCTTCGCCGGCGCGAAGCCGTCGAGGAACCAGGCGTCCACGCCGGCGGCGTCGAACTGCCGCAGCGCCGCCGCCGCATCGCCGATCACCAGCCGCAGCCGCACGCGGCCGCCGGCCAGCTCGGCGTGGCCGTCGGTGGGCGCCG
>JAFLDG010000413.1 GCA_017302495.1 Burkholderiales bacterium | reverse complement strand
GGCGACCGCAGCATGGCCGCGCTCGATACCCCCGCCGACTCGCGCGCCTGACCCGGCGCGCCCGACCCCCGCGGCCGTCGCCTGCGCCGGCCGCGCTTGCCGACCGAAAGACCCGCCATGCTCGACATCAACCTGCTGCGCCGCGACCTCGATGCCGTGATCGCTCGGCTGGAGACGCGCAAGTCGCCGCAGCCCTTCCTCGACGTCGCGCGCTTCCGCCGGCTCGAGGCCGAGCGCAAGACGCTGCAGACCCGGGTCGAGGAGCTGCAGGCGCAGCGCAACAGCCTGAGCAAGCAGATCGGCCAGCTCAAGGCCAAGGGCCAGGACTGCGCGGCGCCGATGGCCGAGGTGGGCCGCCTCGGCGAGCAGCTGACCGAGGGCGTGGCCGTGCTCGAGCACCTGCAGGCCGAGCTGAACGAGCTGCTGCTGGGCCTGCCGAACCTGCCGCAGGCCGACGTGCCGGTGGGCGCGGACGAGCAGGCGAACCGCGAGATCCGGCGCTGGGGCCACCCGCGCGAGTTCGGCTTCGCGCCGAAGGACCACGTCGACCTGGGCGGCCCGCTCGGGCTCGACTTCGAGACCGGCGCCAAGCTCGCCGGCTCGCGCTTCACCTTCCTGCGCGGCCCGGCGGCGCGGCTGCACCGTGCGCTCGCGCAGTTCATGCTCGACCTGCAGACGCAGGAACACGGCTACACCGAGTGCTGGACGCCGTACATCGTCAACCGCGAGGTGCTCGAGGGCACCGGCCAGCTGCCGAAGTTCAAGCAGGACATGTTCTGGGTCTACCGCGGCAGCGACGGCGTTGCCGGCGGCGCGGGCGGCGATGGCGCCGACGTGGCGACCGCCGGCGGCGACGCCGCGCTCGAGCAGTACCTGATCTCGACCAGCGAGATCCCGCTGACGAACAGCGTGCGCGAGCAGATCCTCGACGCGGCGTTGCTGCCGATCAGGCTCACCGCGCACAGCCCGTGCTTCCGCTCCGAGGCGGGCAGCGCCGGCCGCGACACGCGCGGCATGATCCGCCAGCACCAGTTCGACAAGGTCGAGCTGGTGCAGATCGTGCATCCCGAGCACAGCAACGACGCGCTCGAGCAGATGGTCGGCCATGCCGAGGCCGTGCTGCAGCGGCTCGAGCTGCCGTACCGCGTGGTGCTGCTGAGCACCGGCGACATGGGCTTCGGCGCCGCGAAGACCTACGACCTCGAGGTCTGGCTGCCGGGGCAGGGGGCGTACCGCGAGATCAGCTCGTGCAGCAACTGCGAGGCCTTCCAGGCGCGGCGCATGCGCGCGCGCTTCCGCAACGCCCAAGGCAAGCCCGAGCTGGTGCACACGCTCAACGGCTCGGGCCTGGCGGTCGGCCGGGCGCTGGTGGCGGTGCTGGAGAACCACCAGCGCGCGGACGGCGGCATCGACGTGCCGGCGGCACTGCGGCCGTACCTGGGCGGGCAGGCGGTGATCGGGCCGTGAAGGCCGCCGGCTGCGGCCGGCCGTGACGGCGCGGACGTACGGCGCTGAAGGAGCGCACGATGAGCGAAGACATCGATCGGCTGGCCGACGAACTGCTCGCGGCCTGGGACGGCGGCCGCACGGTGCCGCTGCTGTCGGCCCGGCCCGAAGGGCTCGACACCGGGCGGGCGTATGCGATCGCCGAGGCGCTGCGAAAGCGCCGCATCGCGCGCGGCGAGCGCCCGGTGGGCTGGAAGATCGGCTTCACCAACCGGCGCATCTGGCCGCTGTACGGCGTGTACCAGCCGATGTGGGCGCCGGTGTGGGACACGACGACCGGACTGCTCGCGGGAACGGATTGCACGCTGTCGCTCGCGGGCCTGTGCCAGCCGCGGATCGAGCCCGAGGTCGCGTTCGGCCTGAAGCTTCCGCCGCGCGCCGGCATGACGCTGGCCGAGCTGCAGGGCTGCATCGACTGGGTCGCGCACGCGTTCGAGATCGTGCACACGCACTTCGACGGCTGGAAGTTCACCGCGCCCGATACCGCGGCCGACTTCGCGCTGCACGGCCGGCTGCGTGTCGGCCCGCGCGTGCCGGTGGCCGACTGGCCGACGCTGGCCGCCGACCTGGCCGGGCTCGAAGTCGATCTCGCCTGCGACGGACAGGTGCGCGACCGCGGCCGCGGCGAGGTCGTGCTCGACGGCCCGCTGCAGGCGCTGAAGGAGATGGTCGAGGCGATGGCCCGCGACACGCCGCACTGGCGCATCGCCGCCGGCGACGTGGTCAGCACCGGCACGATCACCGACGCGCAGCCGCTGGCGCCGGGGCAGGTGTGGCAATCGACGCTGTCGGAGCCGAGGCTCGCCGGGCTCACGCTGCGCACCACGGCCTGAGCGCAGCGCCGGCCGGCGTCGGAGAGGGCTGGTGCAGCCCGTACAATCCGCGCCTTCGCCGCCTGGGGCGAACCACCGGAGAGGTGGCAGAGTGGTTGAATGTACCTGACTCGAAATCAGGCGTACGGTAGCCCCGTACCGCGGGTTCGAATCCCGCCCTCTCCGCCAGGACACTCGCTCAAGGACGAATCGCTCGCCGACAGCGACAACCTGCCGCCGCCGGAGGTGATCGCGCAGGAGATCGTCGACGACCTGGAGGCGGCGCTGGGGCAGTTTCGGCTGATCGCGGCGGATCTGGGTGCGCATCCATGAGCGCGGCCGGGCGTTCACCTCTCGAGGAGAATCTGCTCACGGCCTTTTGCGGTGGCGCTGCTCGGCTTCGCGGCGTGGCGCTGCTGGCCGATCCGCCCCACGATGCGCCAGTTGCACCTCGGCGGGAGGCAACCGGGGTCCCGCGCCGGCTGAACCTGTCGCCGATGCGGTGTAGGCTGGCGCCCTTTCGCTTCCGACCCCGAGGTCCCGCATGAACAAGCCGCGCCTGATCTACTTCGACTTCGCCGGCAGCCGCGGCGAGGAATGCCGCCTCGCGCTGCACCTGGCCGGCGTCGACTTCGAGGACGTGCGCGTGCCCAGCGCCGACTGGCCGGCGCTGAAGCCGACCGTGCCCTTCGGCGCCATGCCGGTGCTCGAGATTCCGGGCAAGCCGCCGCTCGCGCACTCCAACGCCATCCTGGTGTTCATCGGCCGGCAGCACGGGCTGCATCCGGCCGATGCGTTCGAGGCCGCCCGCCACGAGGCGCTGATGTCGGCGGTCGAGGAGCTGCGGCACACGATCACGCCGACGCTGCGCATCACCGATCCCGAACGCAAGCGCGAGGCCCGCGAGGCGCTCGCCGCCAACGAGCTGAAGACCTGGGGCAGCCAGGTCGAGCGCCAGCTCGGTGACGGCCCCTTCGCCGGCGGCGCGGCGCTGCAAGTGGCTGACCTGAAGCTGTACATGGTCGTGCGCTGGCTGAGCTCGGGCACGCTGGACCATGTGCCGACCACGGTGCTCGACCATTGCCCGAAGCTGCTGCGCCTGTACCGTGCGGTGGGCGCGCATCCGGGCGTCAAGTCCTGGCTGGAGCGGCCCAAGGCCTGAGCGCGACCGGCACGCCGCCGCGATGGCCGATGCCGGTTGGCGCGATCGGGCGGCACGACGGGTCGCCGAGCGGCAGCACCCGCTGCACCGGATCGGTCGCGCATCGCCGATGGGCGTTGCCGCCTGGGCCG
>JAFLDG010000412.1 GCA_017302495.1 Burkholderiales bacterium | reverse complement strand
CGGCCGGTGGGCCCGCTCGGGCTGGTGGCGATCGCGGCCGGCGCGTTCGGCGCGATCCTGCAGCGCGGCGGCTACCGCGAGCTGGCGGTCGCGCCCGAGGACACGGCGCGGATCTCGCCGGAACAGATGCTCGAGCTGGCGCGCTACGTCGAGCAGGCCCACCCCGAGAGCCTGCTGCAGATCGCGCCGATCGTCAGCGACCAGGCGGGCCACATGGTCGGCATGGCCGGGATCGCGGCTTCGCTGCTGCTGGTCACGCTGCAGGCCTGGCGCCAGCGCTCGCGCGGCGGCTGAGCGGCGCCGGCCGTCCGCTCCGCGGCGGCGTGGACGGCAAGGGGGAAAACCGCCGGCGCAGGATCACGCGCGCGCCGTGCCGGCAGCGGCCGGCCTGACCATCGTCAGCTCGTCGGCCTCGGCCCCGAACGCGGCGCACTGCTCGGCGCTGGCCGGCCCGAAGCCGAGCTTGCGCAGCAGGCCGACCGACCGGACGTTGCGGGCCTTCAGCACGGCGACGAAGAGGCTCGCGCGATGGTGCTCGCGCAGTTCGCCGAGCATGGCCGCAACGGCCGCGCTGCCGATGCCCCGGCGCCAGAAGCGGCTCGCCAGCTCGTAGGCGACGTACGCGGCGCCCGACGCCAGCACGGTGGCCTGCACGTAACCCGCCAGTTCGCCGCCCGGCAGCCGGATCACCCAGTTCAGCCAGGCCTCGCGGCCGTCCGGCGACGCACGGCGCTCGAGCATCGCGTAGCGCCGGGCGAGCGCTTCCTCGGACACCGGCGGCTCGTTCTCGAACGCGTAGATCGCCGGATCGCTCAGGACCCGGAACATCTCGCGGGCGTGGCCGGCCGTGAGCGGCTCGAGCCGCAGCGTCGGGGTGGCGATGGGACGCATGGCCAAGCGGCACCTGCCGGAACGCGACTGCCAACGCCGTCAGAGCCGCGGCGTCGCCCCCCGGCTGGAGTGCCAGAACGCCAGGATCACGACCTTTGTCCCACGCACATCGCAGTAGAGCTGGTATCGGATCCGGTCGAGCGTCATCCGACGCAGTTCCGGATAGCGCGCGCTTCTCGAACGTGCTCCGATGCCGGGCTGCCGCGCGAGCAGATTCTTCGCGGCTTCGAAGTCATCGGCGACTGCATTCGGGGCGGCCGGCCTGTTCTCATGCCACCACACGGCAGCCCGCTCGATCTGGCGCAGGGCACGCAAGGTGACAACGACCTCGCGCACGACGCTACCGGGTCTTCCGAAGACGCCTCAAAACTTCGTCCGCGCCCACCGTCTCGCCGCGAGCAGCCTCGGCGAGGGACTGGGTCAACTCCAGCTCGAGCTCGGCGGTGAGCTCGAAGGTCTCATCGTCCTCGCGCGCCAGAACGGTCACCACCGCGCCCTCGCGCAGCGGCTCGCCCTGGAGAACGATCTTGCCTTCGACCACGGTGCCTACGGCCAGCTTCATGCCGCGATCCTACTCCCGAGGGCCGGGACGACGGCCGGGGAAAGCTGGGCGGTTCGATGCCGGGCGCCGGCTACGGGCTGCGCAGCCGGCAGCGGTCGGGGGGAGGCTCGGGCACGAGGTTGCACCGGTCGAAGGCTTCTGGCTTGATGCCGCCGCGGACGGTGCGGTAGGGGCCGAAGCACTCGATGCTCTCGAAGTACAGGCGCTGCCAGGTCTCGCAGTCGGTTCGGTCGTTCGGAACCTGCGCGGGCCGCTTGCCCGCGGGCCGCGGCGCGGGCGCGGCCGGCGCGGCGCTCGCCGGCAAGCGCGCTCGATCAGCGGCGGCGGCAGCGGCCCTGGCCTTGTCCTGCTGTGCCCGCTCGAGCGCCTCGCGTTGCTGCTCCGCGGTCGGGGCGTTGGCCGATGTATCGATTGGCTTGGCAGCCCCGCGATAGCGCTCCGGCACGACCTCGGAATAGTGCACCTTCCCCGCCTCGTCGACCCAGCGGTACACGGTGGCACCCAGGGCCGGGAGCGAGACGAGCAGCGCGGCGACGATGGCAGCGATGGCCGGACACGAGCGGCGCATCGCGGGTGCCGACGTTCGAACGGCGCGATCCGACAAAGCGGGCGACGTCGGAGCGTGCTCGACTGTGGAGGGGTTGGACCCTACGTTGCTCACGACTGGCGCGTGTGCTTTTGAACGTACCGGCGGAGGACGGCGTCCATTCGAGCCTGCCATCCTTCGCCGGTGGACCTGAAGTACGCCAGGACCTCTGGGCTGTACCGGACCGAGACGAGCAACTTCTTGCTCTCGGACCTGGGCCTGCCGCGGACAGCGCGCACGGGAACCATCGCCTTCAGCTGGGCGTCGGTCAGCGGCTGAGCGTCCGGATCCTTCCTGGCGGCGGCGGTGATCCTCCGGCTCTCGGCAACGCTCGGGAGCTCGATCGGGGTCTTCTTGTGTGACGCGGATTCAGAGCCCAAAGTAACGCGCGAAACGGGCTTGCTCACGATCGTTCCCCATTGTCATGCTGAAGACGTGGCACACGAAGCCACGCGGGGTATATCCGGTCCTCGCTAACCCGCCATCCGACCGAAGCGCTCGAGCGACACGACGAGCTGCCGGCCGTTGCCACCGAACGGTTCGAACCCGTGGTGGCGGTAGAACGCGACGGCGGCGTCGTCCTTGGCGTCGACGATCAAGGCGAAGACGCTGACTTCCGAGCGGGCGGCGCGAAGGGCAGCGTCCGCCAGCAGAGCGCTGCCGAGCTTCCGGCCATGAAACCCCCTGTCCACGGCCAGGCGGCCCACCCGCGCCACCGGTACGCTGGGGTACCGAGGCAACCGTTTGGCCAGTTCGGCCGGCAGATCGGTCAGCGGCACGCCGCCGGCCGCGAGGGTGTAGTAGCCGGCGACCTTGCCCGAACCGGATTCGACGGCGACATAGCAGGCGCTGACACGGCGCCGCACGTCCTGGCCGGCCTGGCGGGCGAAGTACCGGTCCAGCGCCTCGACGCCGCAGCGGAACGCCTCGCGCGCGTGGCCGGGCCCGAGCACCTCGAGGCGGAACGGCGCCGTCACTTCGCACCGTCGATCAGGCGCCGGCGGGCACCGAGTGCGCGCTTCATGGCCGGCGCAAGCGGCGGCGGGTCGAGCAGCAGCTCAGCGAAACGCTGCTGGTCTTCGACGGACAGTCGGATGATCTGTGCGTCTTCGATCGTGCGTTGCGCGTCCTTCAGCGCAGCGGCGACCAGGAAGTCGCTGACGCTGCGGCCCTGAAGCTCGGCGGCACGGCGAACGACGGCCAGCGCGTCCGGCGCGATGCGCGCTTCGACACGGGCGGTGCGGGTGGATTCGGCGGTGGCCATGGGGCATCCCGTTTCTTGGAGGCGCCCATTGTACGTCTATTTCCCGTACATCAGCCGCAAGGTGAGCCAGAGCCACTGCAGCGCACGACTCCCGGCGAAATCCCCGCTACGCCAACACTTCACGGACGACCTCCGGATGCCGCTCCGCGATGCGAACGAGCGCCTGGGCGGCGCCCGAGGGTGAGCGGTGTCAGGAGTCGGCGTAATCCGGCCACCCGGAGTCGGCATATACCGGCCACCTGGTGTGGCGCCGAAGGGCATCTCGAAGCACCCTATGGACGGCGCTATTTTGCCGCGCTGACGACGCCCTT
>JAFLDG010000411.1 GCA_017302495.1 Burkholderiales bacterium | reverse complement strand
CCACTACTACGAAGGCCGGCGCCCGCCCTTCGGCAGCGACTTCGCGGGCCTGCTCGTGCCGCCGCTGTTCGTCGCCGCCGAGGCGCTGTTCGCGTGCGGCCGCCGGCGCGCGCTCGCCGCCGAGATCGAGCGCCGCGCCGGCCCGCCGGTGCTGCGCAACCTGGCGCATCCGACCGAGCCGGCGTGAGCGGCGACCGCCCCGCCCTCAGGTCGTCTTGCTGACCGAGATCGTCGGGAACCGGGCCGAATAGTCCTTGGCCGCGACCGCGATCTTGACCGCGACGCGCCGCGCCACCGCCTTGTAGATCGCCGCGTGCTCGCCGTCCGGGTCGGCGACCACGGTCGGCCGGCCGGCGTCGGTCTGCTCGCGGATCGGCAGCGCCAGCGGCAGCGCGCCGAGGTAATCGACGCCGTACTGCTCGGCCATGCGCCGGCCGCCGCCCTCGCCGAAGATGTGCTCGGCGTGGCCGCACTTCGAGCAGACGTGCACCGCCATGTTCTCGACGATGCCGAGGATCGGCACGCCGACCTTCTCGAACATCTTCAGGCCCTTCTTCGCGTCGAGCAGCGCGATGTCCTGCGGCGTGGTGACGATCACCGCGCCGGTCAGCGGCACGCGCTGGCTCAGCGTCAGCGCGATGTCGCCGGTGCCCGGCGGCATGTCGACGATCAGGTAGTCCAGCTCGCGCCAGTTGGTCTGGCGCAGCAGCTGCTCCAGCGCCTGCGTGACCATCGGGCCGCGCCAGATCATCGGGTTGTCGGCGTCGACCAGGAAACCGATCGACATGACCTGCACGCCGTGGTTCTCCATCGGCTCCATCGTCTGGCCGTCGTGGCTCTCGGGCTTGCCGGCGATGCCCATCATCATCGGCTGGCTCGGGCCGTAGATGTCGGCGTCGAGGATGCCGACGCTCGCCCCTTCGGCCGCGAGCGCGAGCGCGAGGTTGACCGCGGTCGTGCTCTTGCCGACGCCGCCCTTGCCCGAGGCGACCGCGACCACGTTCTTCACCCCCGGCAGCAGCTGCACGCCGCGCTGCACCGCGTGGGCGACGATCTTCACGCTCAGGTTCGCGCTGACGTTGCCGACCCCGGGCACGCGCCGCGCGGCGTCGATCAGGGCCTGGCGCAGCGCCGGGATCTGCGTGCGCGCCGGGTAGCCCAGTTCGACATCGAAGGAGGCGTCGGCGCCGTCGACGCGCAGGTTCTTCAGCGCTTTCGTCGAGACCAGGTCGCGGCCGGTGTTCGGATCGACGACGGTCTTCAGCGCCTCGAGCAGCGCGGTTTCGGTGATCGGCATGGGCAGGCTTCGGTCGGATGCGGGCGACAGGGCCGGCAGTCTAGCCGAGCCCCCCTGCTGCGTCGGCGCCGGGGGCTTGGCGGCGCCGCCGCGCCGCGCGATCAGTAGCGCAACGTGTAGGCGATGCCGATCTGCATCTCCTTCATCGAGACCGTCTCGGTCGTCGTCGGCGGCGCGCCGAAGCCGGTGAACAGGCTCGTGCCGGTCACCGAATTGCGCTGTGCGTACATGAACATGCCGGTGATCTCGGAGGCCTGGTCGATCTTCCAGCTCGCGCCCAGCGTCCACTGGTTCTGGACGATGCCGGGGGCGATGATGTTGAAGGTCACGTCCTGGGGCTGGACCGGGTTCTGCGTGTAGTTGTAGCCGCCGCGCAGCGTCCACTGCTCGTTCAGCCGGTACTGCACGCCGAACTTCCAGACGTTGATGTCCTGCCAGCCGAAGCCGGCGCCGTCGCTGCCGCCGAGGCAATTGGCCGGGTTGGGCACGCCGGGCGGCGGCGGCGCGCACCAGCCGATCAGCGCGCTCGGATTGCTCACCGACTTCGCGTCGCTGTAGAAGATGCGCTGGAAGTCGAGCGCGAGCAGCCAGTCCGCGGTCGGCCGGAACGAGCCGCCGAGTGTGAAGTTCGACGGGATGTCGAAATCGCCGGCCTGCGCGAACAGGCCGCGGTAGTCGTCGAAGGCGCCCATCCACATCTTCGTCGCATAGGCCGCGCCGAGCGCGAACTGTTCGGTGAACTGGCCCATCCAGCCGATGCGCACGCCGCCGCCCCATGACGAGCTGTAGCCGTTGTTCGTGACGCTGCCCGGCGCGGTGGACAGCATCGGGTTGTCGAAGGCCTGCAGGCCGTTGGCCTCGAAGCGCTGGTAGGCCAGCGTCGGTGCGACGCCGATCGACTGCCCGGGGATGAACTGCCACGACACGTAGGGCGCGACCATCAGCTGCATCAGGTCGACGCCGAGGCTGCCGTTGCCGCACAGCAGGTTGTACGGGCCCGGGTTCGGATTGAAGGCCGCGCAGGCGCTCTGTTGCGGGATCTGGCCGCCGGGGTAGTCGGTGTTCATGCCGCCGTTGCCGTAGACGGTGAGGCCGACGGCCAGGTCGGGTCGCCAGCGCCAGTTCCAGCCGAACTCGGGGATGAAGAAGTTGCTGCTGCCGCTGGTCGCGCTGCCGTCGACGCCGGCCATGCCGGAGCCGGTGCGCGAGGCCTCCCGGTCCGGGCTGAACCAGCTCAGGCCGAGCTGCCACTGCGTGCCGAGGAAGCTCATCGCGCCCGGGTTGACCGCGCCGCCGAACGGCTCCTGGGCGACGGCGGCGGCAGCGCCACCCATGCCGATCGCCTTCATGCCGTAGCCGTTGGCGAAGTAGCCGTCGGTCGCGTGCGCGGCGGCGCCGGCGAGCAGCAGCGCGGGGGTCAGCAGGATCGGCAGGGACGGGTTCGTCCGCCGCCGCCGGATCGGGGCGTTTTGCATGGGAGTCTCCTGTGGGGGGTCGGGGGGGATCGGGTCAATGGCGGCAGCGCGGTTCACCAGTGCGCGAGCAGGCGGCCGTCTTCCACCTTGCTCGGCCATTGCTTCAGCGGGCGGTCGCCGATCGCCGTGCAGGCGCCGCTGCGGATGTCGAAGGCCCAGTGGTGCTTCGGGCAGGTCAGCGTGTGGCCTTCGAGCGCGAGCTGCGGGATGTTCGTCGTCTGGTGCGGGCAGCGGCTGTCGTACACGCGCCACTCGTCGGCGGCGCGGTGGACGAAGAGGCCGCGGCCGTCGCAGTCGAGCCGCCGGGTCGCGCCGACCTCCAGCTCGTCGGCGGCCATCAGGTCGTGCCAGGCACCGGGTGCGCCCATCGCGCCGGGCTGGAACTCGGGCAGGTCCAGCGCCAGGATGATGTCCACCGCCCAGACGATCTTCGCCAGGCCGAGCGCCGGGAAGGCCATCAGCAGCGCATCGAGGATCTCCACCGGCGTGCAGCCGTCGCGCAGCGCGCGGCCGAGGTACTGGCGGAAGCCCCGCTCGGTCTGCGCGTGCACCTTCGTGATCACGCTGATCAGCGCGCGCGTCTTCGGGTCGAGGTGCCTGCCCGCGTCCTTCAGGAACGCGAAGTAGTGCCCCATCGCGTCCGGGCGCGCCTTGACGAGGTACGTGAGTGCGTCGCTCATGATGCTCCTGCGATGTGGACCAGCACCGGCCCCTCGGCCAGGCCGATGACCTTCTGCGCCGAGCCGCCGATCCAGGCCCGCTCCGGGCCGTGGTGGCTGCGCCGGCCGACGACGATCAGATCCGCGCCCCTTTCGCGGCCGGCCGCGACCAGCTGCTCGTGCGGCCGCCCGGTGCGCACCTCGCCCTCGGCGGCGACGCCGAGCGCGCGCGCCTGCGCCGCGGC
>JAFLDG010000410.1 GCA_017302495.1 Burkholderiales bacterium | reverse complement strand
CGACCGGCCGCGGCGGGCCGTCGCCGCCGCGCAGCTCGACCTGCCAGCGGCCGTGGTCGACCCGGGCCTGCGTGCACGCGGTGCGCGTCAGCACCGTCGCGCCGCGGGCGGCGGCGTCGAGCGCGCACAGCACCACCAGGCGGGCGTCGTCGACCCAGCCGTCGGAGTACTCGAAGCCGCGGCGATATTCCGGCTTCAGCGGCGCGCCGGCCGGGTCGCGCTGCAGGTCGATCGCCCGCGAGGCCGGCAACCACTCGCGCCGGGCGAGGTGGTCGTAGAGGAACAGGCCGGCGCGGATCAGCCACGCCGGGCGCATCGACGGATCGTGCGGCATCACGAAGCGCAGCGGCGCCATGATGTGCGGCGCGCTGCGCAGCAGCCGCTCGCGTTCGGCGAGCGCCTTGCGCACCAGCCCGAACTCGCGATGCTCGAGGTAGCGCAGGCCGCCGTGGATCAGCTTGGTCGACGCCGACGACGTGTGCGCGGCGAGGTCGTGCTGCTCGCACAGCAGGACCGACAAGCCGCGGCCCGCCAGGTCGCGGGCGATGCCGGCACCGTTGATGCCGCCGCCGACCACCAGCACGTCGACCGACGATGGCGTATGCTGGCGTTCCGTCATGTTCGTTTGAGTTCGATTTGCTTCCTTTTAGCTGAGTTCGAGTTGAAGCGCAAGCGGGCCGGCATGCGGCAAGCCGCACGAACCGGCCCGGCGGACGCGGCCTTGAAGCGCGCCGCGGCCCGAGAATCCCGCGCCATCGACCTCCGGCGGCACCGACAGCCACGATGCGATCCCGTTCCCGACCCGAGGCCGCCGCGCGCAGGCGGCGCGGATTCGCGCCGAACCCGCGCCAGGCCGAACTGCTCGCTGCGGTCCGCGAGCGCGGCGCGATGAGCGTCGACGCGCTCGCCGAGCGTTTCGGCGTGACGCTGCAGACGGTGCGGCGCGATGTCGGGCTGCTGGCCGATGCCGGCCTGCTGGCCCGCTTCCACGGCGGCGCGCGGGTACCGAGCTCGACCACCGAGAACATCGGCTACCTGCAGCGCCGGCACCTGCACGAGGAGGCCAAGCGCCAGATCGCGCGCGCGGTCGCCGCGGCCGTGCCGGCGGGGTCCTCGCTGATCATCAACATCGGGACCACGACCGAGGCGGTGGCGCGCGAGCTGCTGCGGCACAAGGGGCTGCGGATCATCACGAACAACCTGAACGTCGCGGCCATCCTGGCGGACAACCCCGATTGCGAGGTCATCGTCGCCGGCGGGCTGGTGCGCGCGCGCGACCGCGGCATCGTCGGCGAGGCCACGGTCGACTTCATCCGCCAGTTCCGCGTCGACATCGGGCTGATCGGCATCTCCGGCATCGAAGCCGACGGCACCTTGCGCGACTTCGACTACCGCGAGGTCAAGGTCGCGCGCACCGTCATCGAGCAGTCGCGCCAGGTCTGGCTGGCGGCCGACCACAGCAAGTTCAACCGGCCGGCGATGGTGCAGCTGGCCCACCTGAACGAGATCGACGCGCTCTACACCGACCTGCCGCCGCCGCAATCGTTCGAGTCGCTGCTGAAGGACGCCGGCGTGAGCTGCGTCGTCGCACCGGCCTGAGCGCATCGCGGGCCGCCCGGCCGCGTCCCGGGCCCGGCGCGCGGCGCGCGAGCGGCGACAATACCGGGTTCGGCGCCCCACGGCGCCCCAGTCCACCCCCGCGAGCAACCGGATGGCCCAGTACGTCTACACCATGAACCGCGTCGGCAAGATCGTGCCGCCGAAGCGGCAGATCCTGAAGGACATCAGCCTGTCCTTCTTCCCCGGCGCGAAGATCGGCGTGCTCGGCCTGAACGGCAGCGGCAAGAGCACGCTGCTGAAGATCATGGCCGGCCTCGACAAGGACATCGAGGGCGAGGCGATCCCGATGCCGAACCTGAAGATCGGCTTCCTGCCGCAGGAGCCGCAGCTCGAGCCGACGCAGACCGTGCGCGACGCGGTCGAGGCGGGGCTGGGCGGCGTGCTCGCGGCGAAGGCGCGGCTGGACGAGGTCTACGCGGCCTACGCCGAGCCCGACGCCGACTTCGACAAGCTCGCCGCCGAGCAGGCCGAGCTGGAAGCCGTCATTGCCGCCGCCGGCAGCGTCAACACCGACATGGAGCTCGAGGTCGCCGCCGACGCGCTGCGCCTGCCGCCGTGGGACGCGACGATCGGCAACCTGTCCGGCGGCGAGAAGCGCCGCGTCGCCTTGTGCCGGCTGCTGCTGAGCAAGCCCGACATGCTGCTGCTCGACGAGCCGACCAACCACCTCGACGCCGAGAGCGTCGAGTGGCTCGAGATCTTCCTGAAGCGCTTCCCGGGCACGGTGGTCGCGATCACCCACGACCGCTACTTCCTCGACAACGCCGCGGAGTGGATCCTCGAACTCGACCGCGGCCGCGGCATCCCGTACAAGGGCAACTACTCCGACTGGCTCGACCAGAAGGAGCAGCGCCTCGAGCAGGAGCAGAAGACCGAGGACGCGCGCACCAAGGCGATGAAGGAGGAGCTGAAGTGGGTGCGCTCCAACGCCAAGGGCCGCCAGGTCAAGAGCAAGGCGCGCCTGGCGCGCTTCGAGGAACTCAGCGACGTCGACTACCAGCGGCGCAACGAGACGAACGAGATCTTCATCCCGGTGGCCGAGCGGCTGGGCAACGAGGTCATCGAGTTCAAGGGCGTGAGCAAGAGCTTCGGTGATCGCCTCCTCATCGACAACTTGAGCTTCAAGGTGCCCGCCGGCGCGATCGTCGGCATCATCGGCCCGAACGGCGCCGGCAAGTCGACGCTGTTCCGGCTGATCCAGGGCGTCGAGAAGCCCGATTCGGGCGAGGTGCTGATCGGCAAGACGGCGAAGCTCGCCTTCGTCGACCAGAGCCGGGAGAGCCTGGCGAACGACAAGACCGTCTGGCAGGACGTCTCCGGCGGCCTGGACAACATCGTCGTCGGCAAGTTCGTGATGCCGAGCCGCGCCTATCTCGGCCGTTTCAACTTCAAGGGCAACGACCAGCAGAAGCTGGTCGGCCAGCTCTCCGGCGGCGAGCGCGGCCGGCTCCACCTGGCCAAGACGCTGGCGCAGGGCGGCAACGTGCTGATGCTCGACGAACCGAGCAACGACCTCGACGTCGAGACGCTGCGCGCGCTCGAAGACGCGTTGCTCGAGTTCGCCGGCAGCGTGATGGTCATCAGCCACGACCGCTGGTTCCTCGACCGCATCTGCACGCACATCCTCGCGGCGGAAGGCGACAGCCAGTGGTTCTTCTACGCCGGCAACTACCAGGAGTACGAGGCCGACAAGGTCAGGCGCCTGGGCGAGGAAGGCGCGCGGCCGCACCGGCTGCGCTTCAAGGCGCTGAAGTAGGCGGGCGGCGCATGCGCGGCGGCCCCGGCCCGGCAGGGGTCGTGATCCTGGCCGGCGTCTGCGCCGCGCTGCACGTCGGCAAGCTGCCGCCGGCGATCGACGCGCTGCGCGCGGCGCTCGGCCTGACGTTGCTGCAGGCCGGTTTCCTGCTGTCGCTGGTGCAGCTCGCCGGCATGAGCGTCGGCGTCGCGTTCGGCGCGGTCGCCGACGGCCTCGGCGGCCGGCGCAGCGTGATC
>JAFLDG010000041.1 GCA_017302495.1 Burkholderiales bacterium | reverse complement strand
CCCGCCGAGCGCCGGCGTGCGGCACGCGACGATGGCGCGCCAGGCCCGGGCCTGCGCCGTGCTCAGGCCGTGGGTGCGCAGATAGTCCGGGCCGAAGTGCCGCAGCACCTCGGCCAGCTCGACGCCCACCGCCGCCGCGTCAGTGCGGTGCGGTCGGTGGCGGCGTGGGCGGCGGTGGCGCCGGTGGCGCCGGTGGCAGTGAGCCCAGCAGGTTCAGCGGCTCGACTCGAGCGCCGTCGGGTGCGTCGGGACGCGCCAGATGCAGGTAGCGCGTCGTGGTGCTGACCTGGCTGTGTCCCAGCCACTGCTGCAGGCTGTACAGATCCACGCCGGCCTCCAGCAGATGCGTGGCATAGCAGTGGCGCAGCGTGTGAATGCCGCCGGCCTTGCCGATGCCGGCGGCCGCCCGCGCGGCGCGGTACCAGCGTTGCGGGACTTCGCTGTGCAGTCCGGCTTCGGGACGGGTGCTGGCGGCGAACAGCCACGCCCGCGGCCTGGCCAGCGCGTACCACTGGCGCAGCAGCTGCAGCACGGCCGCGCTCAACGGTACGTAGCGGTCCTTTGCCCCCTTGCCCTGCACGACGCGTATGCACATGCGGTCCGCCGCGCTGTCGATGTGCTCCACCCGCAGGCCGCACAGCTCCGACAGCCGCAGCCCCGTGCCGTAGGCGGTCATCAGGAAGGTGCGCGCCTTGACATGGCGCGCGCAGGCGAACAGCCGGGCGAGCTCCTCGCGGGAAAGAATCTCCGGCAGCCGCTGCGGTGCCGGCGCCAGCGGGATCTGGAAGCAATCACCGTCCAGACCGAGCACGGTGCCGTAGAAGAAACGGAACGCGCAGCCGTACTGGTTCAGGCTCGAGCGCGCCAGATGCCGCTCGCGCAGCAGGTGCAGCAGGTACTGGCGCACCTGCTCGGCGCTCAGCGCATCGGGGCTGCGCCCGTAGTGCCGCGCCAGCCGCGCGACCGCGTCGATGTAGGACTCGCGCGTGCGCGCAGCCATGCCGCGCAGCTCGAGCGCGTCGAGCATGCGTTGACGAAGCGGTGTCATCGCCTTCTCCCGTTCGATCGCGGGCACATGCCCGCAGGATCGAGAGTGGAGAAGGCCGCAAGCCCTCGCGCCAGCCTCTACCGCGTCAGCGGTTTAGTTCAACTCGCAAAGGGTGCGGCCCGTGGCGCGTCTGTCGTGTCAAGGTGCCTCGCGCTGATCGGCACCAACGACGGAGTGTGGCCCGGCCAGTGGCACGAGGCGAATTGGGTGCATGTACTGCTGCCCGGGCATCAGCGCTGATGCGCCCGGCAGCCCGCTTGGTGCACGGTACGCCAGCTGGTCGTCAGGGCGATGCAGCCGGTAGTCGTATCGGGACGGCTGCGCAAGGTCGGACCACTCAGCTCGCTGGTCATTGAACCGGGTGAGCGCATCGCGCACCTGGTAGTCGCCGTGGCCGACGAGCAGGTTGTTCGTCGACACCACTGCGCTGGCACCGGGCGCAACGCGCAGGAACGTGCCGCCGTGCGGATGATCGTTGACGAGCGTGTTGCTGCCCATCACCAGATTGTTCACCGGCCACGTGTAGCCTTCGGCGCCGTAGCTGACGATCACGGAGTTCTCGGTGCCGGCCCCTTGTTGGACAACGTTGCCCACGAGGACCACTGCGCCCCCGTTGGGGAAGTCCATTTCGTAGCTGGCGCGGCCCCCCGCCTCGTCGGTGAGCCGGCTGTACCTGACCTCGGAGCGCTTTGCACGACTCTTGAGCAGGTGGCCTATGCCCGCGTGGTGGAAATAGCTGCCCACCACGCTGAGCGAATCAATGCTGCCGACGTAGAGATTGTGAGCCCAGTGGCCCGGAACGCTGCTGTAGGCGAACTCGCTGTGCTCGATGATCAGGCTCGAGTTAGTGGCGTGGTCGCCGTTGCTGGTCAGCAGGCCGGTCTCGTTGCCCCAGAACAGGCAGTGGCGAACTCGAAGCGTACCGCCTTCGAAGCGGATGCCTGCGCCGTTGCGGTCTTCGGCCTTGGCGCCGACGAAATCGATGTTGGAGATGTCGAAGTCGCCGCGCTGGATTACCCAGATGGCCTTGCCTTCAGCGATCGCGCCATCGGCGTGGATGCGGGCGGCGCCGTTGACGCCGCGAATGGTCAGGCGCTCCTGGTTCCACACCGCGACGTCGGCGCGGTAATCGCCGGCCTCGATCTCCACGACGTCGCCCGAGCGCGCCAGTTGCGCGGCGTCGGCGATGCGCAATAGCTCGGCGCGTGGCCCGACGCGCCAAACCCGCGCGCCAGCGGGTACCGGCTGGGCCGGCGCCACCTCTGCCGCAGTACGGCGCGGCGGCGGGTCGGGCACTAGGAACACCATGCTCGCCCGCTCGGCGGCCGGCACTGCGTCGAAGTACCATCTCACGGTGCCTAGGAGAGGGCTGGACAGCCACTCCAGCTTGGGGTGGCCCAGCAGGCGCCGGTCGACGTAGTCGAGCAATTCGCCGGGTGTGCGCCCGATCGCAAGATAGGCCTGGAAGCCTGCGTACACGCCGCCGACCAGCACGGCAGACGTGATGGCGATGCCGGCAAGCCACAAAGCCGATCGCGGAATCTTGTGCGTCGCGCCGCGCCGGTTCGGCAAGGGTGCAGTCATCGCAAGCAGGTGCCGCCCCGGCTGGCCACCTGTCCGGTCAACCGGCGCCGGCCCCGTCAGTCACGGTGCCTGCTGCCGTAGCCGGTCCCACACGCGCGCGCATCCACTGCTCGAGCATCATCAGGATCCACACCAACTCGCCGTAGTACGCCGGGTGTTGGCGGAGCTTCTCGCTCAGCAGGGACCGAAGGAAATCGGGGCGCACGATTCCCCGGCCGGCCAAACGGTCGAGCGAGTCCGCGGCGAATGCTCTCAGGCGCTCATGCCGCGTCGCCCACACGCCGAAGGGCAGCCCGAACCCCTGCTTTCTCTTCGTGATGATGTCTTCGGGCAGGAAGCCGCGCAGCGCCTCCTTGAAGAACCAGCGCAGCTTCAGGCCCTTGAGCTTGTAGGCGGTCGGCAGCGCGAGCGAGAAGTCGACCAGCGCCTGGTCCAGGAAGGGGAAGCCCACGGCCACGCCGGCGAGTGAGGTGCCGCCGCGCACCTTGGGCAGGTCGGCCTCGGCCAGGGTGTAGCGCCAATCGTAGGCCAGCATGCCATTGAGCGCGCTGGCGCCTTGCACCTGCTGCCACACAGCCTGCTGCTGACGCAGCGCGTCGGCTTCGTCTACCTGGGCGAGGAAGTCGGGCATGAAGATGTTACCGACACCGCATTGCAGCAGGAGGTTGAACTGCTGCATGCGGTCGGGAAGCGGCATCTTGGCCTGTTCGACGTAGCTGCGCCCCTTTCGCGCCAGCGGTAGCGTGCCGACGGGCGTGCGCTCGAGCACTGGTTCCAACAGGCCGCGGCGCAGTGGCGCTGGCACCGTGTCGTACCACCCGAAAACCCGCTGCTTGGCGTAGCGCGCGTTACCGCCGAACAGCTCGTCGCCGCCGTCGCCGGCCAGCAGCTTCGTCACCCCGTCGTCGTGCGCCATCCTGGCGCATAGATGAGCTGGCAGGACGCTGCTGTTGCCGAAGGGTTGATCGAAGTACGCCGCCACGGCCGGGATGCTACGAACCAGGTCGTCTGGCGTTACGTAGTACTCGTGGTGCTCGGTGCTGAATCGCTTCGCGGCGATGCGCGCGAACTGCATCTCGTCGTAGCCTTCGGCCTCGAAGCCGATGCTGTACGTCGCGGCGCGGCCGGCCGCTTCCTTGACCATGCCGGCAACGGTGGAGCTGTCGGTGCCGCCGCTCAGGAAACATGCGGGCTTGCTGCCGTCGAGCTGGGCGGCCACTGCGTCCCGCACGAGCTGGCGGAACTCGCTGGCCAGCGCACGGAAGTCGGGTTTGGCCGGCTCGACGAACTGCGGCACCCAGTATGGGCGCACGTGCACCTGCCCGCCTTCGAACCAGAGGCAGTGCGCCGGCGGCAGCCGGTACACGCCCTGGAAGATGGTGCGCGGCGACGGGATGGCGTGGAAGTACAGATAGTCGAAGACGGCCTGCGGGTCGATGTCGGCGCGCGGGGGCAAGGCGGCCAGGTCATCGGCACGTTCGGCGAAGTGCAGGCGGCCGTCGATGACGCGCCAGCAAAGCGTGCGGATGGCGAAGCGGTCGACCGCGAGGAAGGCTCGGCCGTCGTCGTCTGTAAGGCCGACGGCGAAGTCGCCCTCGACCCGCGCCGCCGCGTGCACCGCTCCGTGAGCCAGTGCGGCGCGCCACGCGGCTGCATCGCCTTCGCTGCGGGCAAGCCCGGCCTGCCGCGCGTCGGTGAATCGGGGGCTGCCCAACGTGAGCGGGGGGGGTGGCGGGCGAGTGCCGGGTGCGGTGGTTTGTACGTTCATGTCGCTCGAGTCCGCCGAAGACTGGGCGCACAGGCGCTCAATTTGACAGCAACGCGACGACCGATTCCGACGAAGTCGCCATGGGCGGCGGTCACTTGTCGCATTCGTCGAGGCGGGTCGTGCTGTTATTCACGCCCCAGGCGCCGTCCCTGCCGCAGGTCACGAACCGGCAGCAGCGGCGGACCAGCAGGAACGGAGGACCGGGAGCGAGGCCGGCGAACGGCATGCATACTGGACGATACCTCTCGTTGCCGGCTGCGGGTTCCCGCACCGCCGCGCGTCAGCACCGCGGCAGGAGTCGCAGGGCCGCTGCGGGCGGGCATCTGGGGATCGATTGTGGCGCCGGAGCGCCGGCGCTGCCGCAGGCGGAGTCCAGCTGCCCGCCGCGAGGATGGCTGCGATTGCCGTGGCGATTCGTTCACGGCGGTGCCGCGCGCGCGCCACGCTGTCTCCGTTAGAGTGTTCGCTTCGCCCCTGAGGGCCACAGAAAATCGGCACCGGATGGCCGAATCGACCCTTCTGCACGAACTGGTTGCCGTTGCCGCCGAGCGTTCCTCTGGCGCACCGGCGCTAACCTACGGAGGTGCGACCCTTGACTACGAGATGTTGCACCGTGACGTCCAGGCGTTCGCGGCCGGCGTGGTTGGGCTGGGGCTGCAGCGCGGCGAGCGCGTGGGCATCTACTTGGAGAAGCGATGCGAAGCGGTGATCGCCAGCTTCGGCGCGCCGGCGGCCGGTGGGGTGATGGTGCCGCTGAATCCGCTGCTGAAGCCCGAGCAGGTCGCCTTCATCCTGCGTGATTGCAACGCCAGGGTGCTGGTAACGACGTCGGAGCGCCTGGCCCTGCTGGCACCGGTTCTCGGCGGTTGCGAGGATATGCGCCACGTCGTCCTGACCGAGGGCAAGGACTTGCCCGGCCGTTCGGTGTTGCCGGGCGCACTGGCCGTCACTGCTTGGCGGGGCCTGCTCGCGTGCGCACCGCGCGGCGGTCATCGCGTGATCGACACCGACGTGACGGCGATCCTCTACACGTCGGGCAGCACCGGCCGGCCGAAGGGGGTCGTGCTGTCGCATCGAAACATGGTGGCCGGCGCGAAGAGCGTGGCGTCGTACCTCGGCAACTGCGCGCAGGATACGTTGCTCGCCGCGCTGCCCCTGAGCTTCGATGCAGGTTTCAGCCAGCTCACGACCGCTTTTCATGCCGGCGCACGCGTCGTGCTGCTGAACTACCTTTTGCCGCGCGACGTGCTGAAGACGATGGCGAGCGAGAAGGTGACCGGTCTCACGGCCGTGCCGCCGTTGTACATCCAGCTGGCGGCGCTCGAGTGGCCGGCTGCGATCGGCGATCACCTGCGCTACTTCGCCAACACGGGCGGCCGCATGCCGGCGGAGACCCTGACCCTGCTTCGCCAGCGCGTGCCGGCCGCCAAGCCGTTCCTGATGTACGGGCTGACCGAGGCCTTCCGGTCGACGTACCTGCCGCCCGAGGAGGTCGACCGCCGGCCGGATTCGATCGGCAAGGCGATCCCCAATGCCGAGATCCTCGTGCTGCGCGAGGACGGCAGCGAGTGCGCGCCCAACGAGCCGGGTGAACTGGTGCACCGCGGCGCACTGGTCGGCCTTGGCTACTGGAACGACCCGGACAAGACCGCCGAGCGCTACCGGTTGCTGCCCGGCCGCGACCGCGCGCTGCAGCTGCCCGAGTACGCGGTCTTCAGCGGCGACACGGTGCGTCGCGACGAGGAGGGGTTTCTGTACTTCATCGGCCGCCGCGACGAGATGATCAAGACCTCGGGCTACCGCGTCAGCCCGACCGAGGTCGAGGAGGTGATCTACGCCACCCGACTGGTAGGCGAGTGCGCCGCCTTCGGGGTCGACCACCCGGTGCTCGGTCAGGCCATCCAGGTCGTCGCGACGCCGCCTGCGGGCACCGATGGAGTCGACTCGGCGGCGCTGCTCCTGGAGTGCAAGGCGCGCATGCCGGCCTACATGGTTCCGGCCGGAGTGAAGGCCGTCGCCGGACCCCTGCCGCGAAATCCGAACGGCAAGATCGATCGAAGGCGCCTGGCAACGGACTGGGTGGAGCGACGCAACCAGTGAGTGACATGTGGGCCAGGCTTGCCGGCCCGTTCCGCGAGTTCGAAGGCGTGGCGGGCGCTTTGTACGTCGTGGACCGGCTGATGCGACGGGTATCGCCGTCGTTCGGCCTGAGGGTCTACGAGTTGATGGCGCAGCCCATCTCCCCCGCGGCGCTCCTGCCGCCTGCCCGCACGCGCGACCTCACGTATGACGAGATGCCACGCGGACACCCTGACATCGACCGCATGCCCGCCCGGCCGGAGATCAAGGCCCGGCGGTTCGAGCAGGGGGCGCGTTGCGCATTGTCTCGGTGTTCGTCGCAAGGGCGAGCTGATCGGATACGTATGGTTCCGTCAGGGTACCTACGAGGAGGACGAGGTGCGCTGCACCTACATGCTGGACTCGCCCAGTGAAGACGTCTTCGACTTCGATCTCTACGTGAGCATCTGGCACGAAGCGGACGAGTACCTTCGCGAACGGGGCGTTCGCGTCAGCTACAGCCGGATGACCCGGTTCAACACGGCCTCGCACAACGCGCATCTCAGACTTGGGTCGAATCTCATCGGCCATGCGCTCTTCTTGCAGGCATGGTGTCTGGAAGTGATGCTCGCCACCGTGGCGCCGTTCTTCGCGATGACATGGGCGACCGGCCGCGTCCGCCTGAGGATTCCGGGCTTGGCTCCAGCCATGCTGCGTACGCGAGCTGATTGCCGTACTTCAACCGAGTCGACGCTATGAACGACGCGACCCTTCCGCGCGCTGTGCCGGCCCATGTGCCGATTTGTCAGTTCCCCGAATCTGCAGGGGAACTCGTCGTGGGCGGCACGCCGCTGTCCCGCCTGGCCGCACGCGTCGGCCACACACCCTTCTATGCCTACGACCGCGGACTGCTGGCCCAGCGAGTCGAGGAGCTTCGTGCCACGTTGCCGCAGGCCATCAAGCTGCACTACGCGATGAAGGCCAACCCGATGCCGGCGCTGGTAGGCTGCATGGTGGCGCTGGTCGACGGCATCGACGTCGCGTCGGCCGGCGAGTTGAAGGTGGCTTTGGATGCCGGTGCGGATCCGCTCGAGATCAGCTTCGCCGGCCCGGGCAAGCGCCCGTCCGAGCTCCGCCAGGCGGTCGCGGCCGGGGTGCTGGTGAACGTCGAGTCGTTCCGCGAGGTGCAGCTGCTCGGCGGCATCGCGGCCGAGCTCGGGCTGCCGGCCCGGGTCGCCGTGCGCGTCAACCCGGACTTCGAGCTCAAGGGCTCCGGGATGAAGATGGGCGGCGGCGCCAAGCAGTTCGGCGTCGACGTGGAACAGGTTCCTGCGTTGCTCGCGGCCATCGTCGAAGCCGGCCTCGGCTTCGAGGGCTTTCACCTGTTCGCCGGCTCGCAGAACCTGCGCGCCGAGGCGATCTGCGAGGCGCAGTCGAAGTCGTATGAGCTGGCATTGCGGCTGGCCGCGGGGGCGCCGGCGCCGGTCCGCTTCCTGAACCTCGGCGGCGGCTTCGGCATTCCCTATTTCCCCGGCGAGCAGCCGCTTGACGTGGCGCCGATCGGCGAGCACCTCGGCGCGCTGGTGGAGCGGGCGGGCCGCGAGTTGCCCGAGGCGTCGCTGGTCGTCGAACTCGGCCGCTACCTCGTCGGCGAAGCCGGCATCTACGTCACGCGCATCGTCGACCGCAAGGTCTCGCGCGGGCAGGTCTTTCTCGTCACCGACGGCGGCCTGAACCACCACCTGTCCGCGTCGGGCAACTTCGGCCAGGTGATCCGCAAGAACTATCCCGTCACCATCGGCAACCGCTGCGGGCCCGGCCCGCGCGAGGTCGCGTCGGTGGTCGGGCCGCTGTGCACGCCGCTCGACCTGCTGGCCGACCGGATGGAGCTGCCGGTGGCCGAGGTGGGTGACCTCGTCGTCGTGTTCCAGTCGGGCGCGTACGGGGCGAGTGCCAGTCCGCAAGCCTTCCTCGGCCACCCGCCGTGCACCGAAGTGCTGGTCTGAGGGTTCTGCCACCGCTGAAGCTGCTGTTTGCCGCGCTGTGCACGGGCGCCGGCCTGGCGCTCGCGGCGAACCACCCGCTCGCGCCCGTACCGGCATCGGTGCTGTGGCTGCTCTGGGCCATGGCGGCTGCGGCCTGGCCGGCCGCATGGCTCTTCGTGCTGCCGGCCGGGCTGCCGCTGGCCAGCCTGGCGCCGTGGACGGGCTGGATCGGCTTCGACGAGTTCGATCTGCTGTGGCTCGGCGCGCTCGCCGGCGGCTATGCGCGCTGGGCCTTCGAAAGGCCGCGGGCCTTGGGCGCTGCTGGCGGCAACGGCCGGTCGCCGGCAATGGCCAGCCTGCCGTGGCTGGCGGCGCTGTCGCTGTTCGGCCTGTTCCGCGGGCTGCAGGACGCGGGTTGGTCGCTCGGCTGGTTCCAGGGCCATGCCGAGCCGTTGAACAGCCTTCGCGTGTTCAAGGGGCCGGCCGCTGCACTCGCACTGTGGCCGCTGCTGCAATGGCAGTTGCGGCGTCGGGGCCCGGCGCTGGCCGGGCGGCTGGCACTGGGCATGGTGGTCGGGCTGCTGTTCGTGTCGCTGGCGGTCGTGTGGGAGCGCGCCGCCTATCCGGGGCTGTGGGATTTCTCGGCGCCTTATCGCACGGCCGCCACCTTCTGGGAGATGCACGTCGGCGGCGCGGCCATCGATGCCTACCTCGCGCTCGCCATGCCCTTCGCCGCGTGGGCGCTTGCGCGGGCGCGGGCGCCACTGGCTTGGCTGGCCGCGGGCGTGGTGGCGCTGCTGGCCGTCCACGCCTGCCTGACGGCCTTCTCACGGGGCGTCTATCTGGCCGTGGCCGGCCCGATGGCGCTGCTCGTGGCCTGGCTGCTGCTGCGCCGGGCCGGCCCGGACACGGGCGCGATCGTCCGTCGAGCGTTGGCCGGGGCGGCGGCGGTGGTTCTGGCGCTGGTGGGCCTGGCCGGGGCGTGGGCCTTGTTCGGCCGCCCGGGTGTCGGCTGGATGCTGGCCGCCATGACGGCGGCCCTGGTTCTGCTGCGCCGGCGCCTGCGCGGCTGGCGGCGGCCGGCCGCGCTGATGCTGTCGGTGCTGATCGGGATCGAGGTGCTGGCCGTGCTCGGCACCGGCACCTACATGCTGGCGCGCATGGCGTCGAGCGACGGTGACTTCGGCGGCCGGCTGCAGCACTGGCGCAGTGGCGTGGGGTTGCTGGTCACGCCCGCGGAGTGGGCGTTCGGGCTCGGCCTGGGCCGCCTGCCGGCGAGCTATTCGCGCTTCGTGCCGTACGGCGAGTTCTCCGGGGCGGCGGACGTGGTCCGGGTGGAAGGCGATCGCGCGGCGCTGCGCCTGGCGGGGCCGCCCACGCTCGATGCGCTCGGCGGCATGTTCATGATCACGCAGCGCGTGCCGCTGCAGGATGGCATCGACCACGGCCTGCAGTTCGACGCGCGGGCGCCGGCGCCGGTGGAGTACTCGCTGGCCGTGTGCGAGATGCACCTGATCTTCGAGCGCGAGTGCCAGTGGGTGACGCTGAAGGCCGATGGGTCGCCGGAGTGGCAGCGCCATCGGCTGCGCCTGCGGGGGGCCGCGCTGCACCGCGGCCCGGCGCTTGCGCCGCGCATGGCCGTGTTCGCGATCGCGGTGCACGATGCCGGCGGCGTGATCGAGGTGGCCGGTCTGGCGCTGCGCGGTGCCGGTGAAGAGAACCTGCTGCGCAACGGCGACTTCGCGCGTGGGCTTGCCCATTGGCTGCCGGTCGCGCAGTACTACTACCTGCCCTGGCACATCGACAACCTGTACCTGGAGTGGTTGATCGAGCGGGGTGTCGTCGGCCTGGCGGCCTTCCTCGTCCTGGCCGGGCTCGCGTTGCGCAACCTGCTGAGCGGGCCGGCACGGGTGCACCCGGTTGCACCGTTCCTTGCGGCGTCGCTGGGCGGGGCGCTGCTGCTCGGGCTGCTGAGCAGCGTGATGGACGTGCCGCGGGTGGCATTCATGCTCTTCCTGCTGCTGGGCCTTGCGCTGTCGCTCGAACCGGCCGGCGCGGAGCACGGCGGCCGCCCCCCTGATTCGGGGGGGTGACGGCGACGGCGGTGCACTTTCGCACAGGCGGGGGATCGCAGCCTGGGCGCCGCTTCAGGCATGCCCCGGCGCCGCCCTACCATCCGACCGTGTCGTCCTCGCCCGCACTCGGCTTCCGCGCGCTCGGCTGCGCCTGCCTGGCAGCCATCGCACTGGGGCTGGCGCTGACGCCGGGCGCCCCGGCCCGGGCGCAGGCCCCGGACAAGGCGGCGCGCTACTACGAGGACGCGCTGACGCGCTACGAGAAGCGCGACCACAAGGGCGCGATCATCCAGCTGAAGAACGCGCTGCAGGTCGACCGCAACATGCTGCCGGTCCACGTCCTGCTCGGCAAGGCGCTGCTCGCCGACGGCGACGTCAACGCGGCGGAAGTGGCGTTCAACGAAGCGCTGCGGCTCGGCGTGAACCGGGCCGAGGTGGTGGTGCCGCTGGCGAACACCGTTGCGGCCCAGGGCAAGCCGCTCCAGCTGTTCGAGCAGGCCCGCTTTGCCACATCGGGCTTGCCTGCGGCCACCCGGCTGCAGTTGCATCTCGTCCGGGCCGAAGCGGCGTCCGACATGGGCGATCCGCGCCGCGCCCTGGAGGAGATCGCCCAGGCACGATCGATCGATCCGCAGCTGCCGGCGGTGTGGGCCGCCGAGGTGCCGGTGCGTGTCCGCGAGCGCCAGTTTCGCGAGGCCACGGCCGCGGCGGAGCGCGCCCTGGCATTGGCACCGACGCAGGCGGACGTGCTGTACCAGGCGGCGTCGATCCTGCACGCGCAGGGCGACCGTCGCGGCGCCCTGGCCGCGTACGACCGCGTGCTGCGCAGCGATCCGGGGCATGTCGAAGGGCTGGTGGCCCGGGCCGGGCTGCTCGTGGACTTGCAGCAGATGCCGCAGGCCGGCGCGGATCTCGACGCGCTGGGCCGCGTCGCCCCGAAGGAGCCACGGGCGGCGTACCTGCGGGCCCTGCTCGCCGAACGCGCCGGCGACCCGGCTTCGGCGCGGGCCGCCCTGGGCCAGGTGACGTTGCTGCTGGATCCGGTGCCGATCGACTTCATCCGCTACCGCCCGCAGTTGCTGATGCTCAACGGGCTGGCCCACTACGGACTGGGCGAGCGCGAGAAGGCCAAGCCCTATCTCGAAGAGGTTCAGAAGCGCCTCGGGGGCAGCCCGGTCTCGAAGCTGCTGGCGCAGATCTACATGGCGGAGTCCAACAGCGACCGGGCCGTCGAGGTGCTGGAGCAGTACCTGAAGCGGCAGCCCGGCGACGCGCAGGCGATGACGCTGCTGGCATCGGCCTACATGGGGCAGGGGCGGTATGCGAAGGCCACCAACCTGATCCAGGACGCGCTGCGCAGCGGCGATTCGCCCGAGCTGCAAACCGCGCTCGGCCTGAGCCTGCTCGGCGCGCGCCAGGGCCCGGGTGCCGTGAAGGCGCTGGAGTCGGCCTTTGCCAAGGACCCGAAGCAGGTGCAGGCGGGCGTGACGCTGGTCGGGCTGTACCTGCGCGGCGGGCAGCCGGCCAAGGCCCGGGCGGTGACGGAGCGGCTGCTCGAGCAGCAGCCGTCGAACCCGGGCTTTTACAACCTCAACGGCCTGGCCAAGGTGGCGCTCGGTGATCGCGGCGGCGCGCGCCAAGCCTTCGACAAGGCGTTGCAGCTGGATCCGAAGTTCGCGCAGGCATCGCTCAGCCTGGCGCGGCTGGACATTGCCGGCGGGGCTTACGACGCGGCGCGTGCGCGGCTCGAGGCGCTGTTGCAGGCGGACGAGAAGAACGTCGAGGCGCTGTTCGAGGTGGCGGTGATCGCCGACCGCCGGGGCCAGCCGGCGGAGTCGCTGCGCTGGTTGCAGAAGGCCGTCGACCACGCGCCGCCGAGGGAGCTGCGGCCGCTGATCGCGCTGGTCGACCTCCAGTTGCGCCAGGGCAGGCCGGACGAGGCGCTGGCCGCCGCGCGGCGCGCGACGAGCCTGGTGAACGACGACCTCAATGCCGTGGTCGTGCTGGCGCGGGCGCAACTGGCCAGCGGCGACGCGGCGGGCGCGCGAAGCACGTTGTCGAGCGCCTCGCGCATCGCGGGCTTCGCGCCTGCGCCCCAGGTCCAGATTGCCTTGCTGCAGCTGCAGGCGAACGACGCGAGCGGGGCCGAATACAGCCTGGGCAAAGCCCTGTCGGCGCGGGAGGACTACCTCCCCGCCCAGGCCTTGATGACGGAGGTCGTGATCCTTCAGGGCGACCTGGCGGATGCGGAGCGCCGGGCGCGCGGGATCGCGCAGGCGCATCCGAAGCGGGCGATCGGCTACAGCCTGCTTGGCCAGGTGGCGGACAAGCGCGGCCAGGCGGCCGTGGCCACGGACGCCTATACGCGTGCGTTCCGGGCAGAACCCTCGACGGAGACGCTGCGGCGCCTGTTCCACGCGACCAGCGCGCACTCGGGGCTGAAGGCCGCGGTGCCGCTGGCGCAGCAGTGGCTCGCCAAGAACCCGAGGGATGTGGCGGTGTTGCGGGATCTCGGCGATGCCCAGGTGCGCGCCAGGAACTTCGCGGCGGCCCGCACGGCCTACGAGGCCATCCTGAAGGTGGCGCCGGAAGACGCGGGTGCATTGAACAACCTGGCCGGCGCCTTGCTGGTGGCGCGCGACCCTGCCGCGCTGGCCTACGCCGAACGCGCCGTGAAGGCCAGCCCGGCGAGCGCGGCGGCGATCGACACCCTGGGTTGGGCCGCGTTCCAGGCTGGGCAGACCGACCGCGCGCTGCAGCTGCTGCGCGACGCCCGGCTGCGCGACCCGGCAAACCCGGAGATTCGCTACCACCTGGGTGTGGTCCTGGCCAAGGCCGGCAAGACGGCCGAGGCACGGGCCGAACTCGAAGCGTCGTTGAGACCCGGTGCCGGTTTCGAGGGGCGGTCGGACGCGGAAGCCGCCCTCGGAACGCTCAAGTAGGGGGTGTGGCGTGGCGGCGCGCTTCTTTACAGTCGGCACCGTGTCCACGCGTGCGATCACCGTAACTGCCCGTCCCGACTGCGACCGTGCTTCACGGCGCGCATCTTGGCCCGGGCAAGTGGCTCGACGTCCCCGCCCACCGAGTTGCCATAGGCGAAGGTCCAAAGTATGAGAAAGCTGGCTCCGGCTCTTGCGAAGTGCGCGATGGGTGGTCTCTTGCTGGCGGTTTCGACCGCGGGTTTCGCCGCCTTCAGTTTCTCCAGCTCGGGTTGCTCCCAGAATTCGAGCGGTGCCAATGCGGTCGGCAACAGCTACAAATGCACGACCACCGATGGGGATGTCACGGTCTCGGCATTCTCGAATACCGGGGCAACGCCGGCGACATCGTTTGCCAAGGCTCAATTGAATTCCTGGACCGGTGGGTTTGGTGTCCAGAACTCGTTGGAATCGGGCGGGAGCCCGAACCACGCAACGGACAACAGCAGCTACACGGACGCGATCCTGTACGACTTCGGACAGACAAAGGTCAATCTGTCTTCGCTGACCGTCGGTTGGGCTGCTTACGATTCGGACATCAGCATTCTGGCCTACACCGGCAATCCATCACTGGCGCCGGACGTACTGGGCAACACCGTCGGTGGAACCACGGGATTGCTGAATAACGGCTGGGTGCTGGTCAGCCACTATGCCAATACCGTTGCCAACGTTGCCCAGAGCGATTCGGGCACGTCGAACTCGACGCCGACGACGATCTCGACGAATATCTCGTCGAGTTGGTGGCTGATCAGTGCCTACAACAATGCCTACGATGGGTCTGCGTCGGTCGATGGGAGTACTCAAAGGAAGGACTATGTGAAGGTCCTGACGGTCGCCGGAACGGTCCCGTCGGGCGATGCCCCACCCGGGGTGCCCGAGCCGGCCTCGTTGGCGTTGGTGGTCGCCGCTCTCGTGGGTGCGGGTGGCGCCCGGATCCGGCGCAGGGGCGTCCAGCTCAGCTACTAGCGGGGTGCCGGGTCCGGCGGAGGCTTCCGGCCGGCTTTTCCGGGCAGGCCTCGGCTGCCCGCCGAGGCGCTTACTTCGGCCGCCGGTCTGCCAGAGACATCGCGATGCCGCCGATGACGAAGATCGAGATGACGAGCCACGTCATCGGGTGGGCCAGCACCTCCTGGATCATCGCCACCGCCTCGCGCACGAGGTTGCGTTCGTAGTCCGGCCGGCGGGAACCGCGGCTCGTGCCGTCGTCGAATGCGGCCGAGTCGGCCGACGGTCGCAGCGAGCCGGCCGCGGCATCCATACCGGATAGGCCGCTCCCGCGGGCACCGGTTCGGGCCATCGCGCCGTGCCCGGCCGCCCATTCGACCGAGTCTTCGCCGCCGTGGCTGCCGGCCGCGCCATTCGCTTCATCGGTTTGCAGCCAGGGCACCGTGCCCTTCAACCAGGTGATCGCCGACTTGCCGAACTCCTTGACCTCGCGCAGCGCTTCGTCCTCGGCCGGCACGCCGCCGGCGGATGCGCGGCCCGCGGTATCCGGGCGGACGCCGTTCGCCTGCACCGCCTGTTGACGCGAGCCTCGCGCCGGGTGGCCGGCATCGGCTGCGTTGGCCGCATCGCCAACCCCCGCCTCGCGCAGGATCTCAACCGCCAACTGGCTGCTGCCGGGTGCCGGCCCCGCCGAGCCCCCCCCGGAACCGGCGTTCCGGTCTGTGGAGGTCGCTGGCGGCAATCCGGCGCCCGAGGGACTGTCGGGCCCGCCGCCCGGGGTCAGGTCGAGCCCCTTCGAGGCAGGCGCTTCCGTACCTGGCATTTGCAACTCCGGCTCGCCGCTGGAGACCGGCCCGGCCCAGGACGGGCCGCCCGCCAGCCCGAGGGCCGCGGACACGGCCAGCGCCAGCGACCACGGCATCGGAGGTGTCGCAATTCGTTTCATCGTTTCCCGCTTGCCATGCCGGTCGGCGGGCGCCTCGCAGTACATTCGGCCGACAACATGCTGTTCGGGCACTCTATCGCACGGGCCTCCGCCTTTCCATGCGGGTGCCGCTGGCCCCCCCGGTTTGCGTGCCGGCCTGCGCGACCTGCGGCTGCCAGCCGCTCGGCGCGGCGCGTCGGTCCTCCTGCCGATTGAGATGGCTGCCGTCGATGATAGGCGGGGGTATCGGGCTGCGCTTCCGGCCGAAGGCGAGCCGGGTGCGGCCGAAGGGTCGTCCAGCGGAATGCCGTCGAGGATCGATGCGGGGACGGGCGAAGGCGACTCGATCCTCGACGCCGGCCTGGCGGGCGACCCTGCCGTCGACCTGGAGGCGCTGCCGAAGCCGGCGCGTCGCCTGGCCGGCGAACCGGAGTCTGCCCAGGCCCGGATCTTCCGCACCTATACCGCCGCCCGGGCGGCCCTCGGCGTCGCGCTCGTGGCCGGCATCGGCGCCACCAGCCTCGTCAACCTTCGGGCGCCGTTGCCGATCGTGCTGCTGTGCCTCGGCTACGCGCTGCAGGCGGTGCTGCTGTGGCTCTTGCCGGGCGATCGTGCACCGGCCGCGGGGGCACCGGTGCCGCCCCGCCCGCGTTGGTGGTCGACGATCGGCGTGGACGTGGGGGTCTTCACGGCGCTGCATGCGTTGGCCTCGGACATCAGTCTGAACTTCGCGGCTCTGCTGGTGCTGCCGGTGCTGATGGCCGGTGTACTGACCTCGCGCCTGGGTGCGCTGGCCACGGCTGCCGGGGCGGCGCTGGCTCTGCTCGGCGTCGCGTGGCAGGCCGCCGGGGGCGGCGCCGGCGGCGCCTTGCTGATCACCCAGTCGGGCCTCGCCGGGTTGGGCCTGTTCCTGATCGCGCTGCTCTCCGGCGAGCTGGCCGGGCGCCTGGCGCGCGAGGAGATCGCCGCGCGCGGCAGCCTCGAGCTGGCACGGCAGCAGGCGCAGCTGAACCGCCTGGTGATCGAGGAGATGGCCGACGGCGTGCTGGTCGTCGATCGCGAACTGCGGGTCCGGGCGAGCAACCCGGCGGCGCGCAGCCTGCTCGCCGCGCGCGGCACCGCGCTCGGTGCGACCTTCGCGCTGCACGGGCGCGCCGAGTGGTCGGTGCTGGCCGCCGCGGTGCAGCGGGCATTGGCGCGGGGCCGATGGCCCGATGCGGGCGAGGAAGTGACGCTGGCCTTCGGTGCGGGCGACAACCGAACGTTGCGGATGCGCGTGCGCTTCACGCGGCGCCGGCCCGCCAGGCGCGATGCGCCGGCGATCGAGGAACTCTGCGTGCTGCTGCTGGAGGACGTGCGCACTGCGCAGGCGCGGCTGCGGCAGGAGAAGCTCGCGGCGATGGGGCGGGTGTCGGCCGGCATCGCGCACGAGATCCGCAACCCGCTGGCGGCCATCGCGCAGGCGAACGCGCTGCTGCTCGAGGACCCGCTGCCCGATGCCCAGCGGCGGCTCGCCCGCATGGTGGCCGACAACGTCGAGCGCCTGCGCCGCATCGTCGACGACGTGATGGAGACCGCACCCGGCACCACGCCGCCGGCCGAGGTGATCGAGGCCACGGCCGAAGTCGGCGCGGCGGCCGTCGACTGGGCCCGCACGGCGGGCATCGAAACCGCCGGTCGCGCAGCGCGCCTGCGGCTCGATCTGCCGAAGGTGCCGCTGCGCGTGCGGTTCGACCGCGAGCACCTGCGCCGCGTGCTCGTCAACCTGCTCGACAACGCCAAACGCCATGCCAGCGATGCGCCGGGAGCGATCGGCCTGCGGCTCGCGGCCCGCGACCAGGCGACGGTGCTGCTGCTGGTGGACAGCGATGGGCCGCCGATCGCGCCCGAGGTCGAGCGCCACCTGTTCGAGCCGTTCTTCTCGACGCGCAGCCGTGGCACCGGGCTCGGCCTGTATATTTGCCGGGAACTGTGCCAACGCTACGGCGCCAGCATCGAATACCGGCTGCGGCCGGACGGGCAGCGCAACCTGTTCCTAGTGATCATGCGACGCGACGCCGCGGCAGTGGCCGATCCGAGCCCCGCTGCCTGAACGTGCGGCAGACCCGCAAGCGCTGCGCGCAAGCGACGCCATGAGTGCCGTGCCCGCCCCGAGCCTGCTCGTCGTCGACGACGAACCCGATCTGCGCACGCTGTACGAACTGACCCTCGTGCGCGAAGGCTACGAGGTCGAAACCGCGGGCAGCGTCGAGGAAGCCTGGGCCCTGCTGGCCGAGCGCGGCTTCGGCGCGGTCATCACCGACCTGCGCCTGCCCGACGGCACCGGCCTGGATCTGCTGCAGCGCATGGAGGCCGCGGGCCGCGCCGAGAAGACCATCATGATCACCGCCTACGGCTCGGCCCAGGGCGCGGTCGAGGCGCTGAAGTTCGGCGCCTACGACTACCTGACCAAGCCGGTGGACCTGCGCCAGTTTCGCGCGGTGGTCGCGGCGGCCCTGGGGCGGGAAGCGCCGGCCGCATCGCCGCTGCCACAGCCGCCGCCGAAGCGCCGCCGCGGCGAGG
>JAFLDG010000409.1 GCA_017302495.1 Burkholderiales bacterium | reverse complement strand
GGGTCGCCGAGCCACAGGTCGAACAGCACCGCCGCCGGCACGATCGGCACCCGCGCGGGCCCGACGGCCAGGCCGTGGCCGCGTTCCTCGAGCCAGCGCATCACGCCGCCGGCGGCATCCAGGCCGAAGGCGCTGCCGCCGGTGAGCAGCAGCGCATGCACCTGCTCGACCAGGTTGTCCGGGCGCAGCAGGTCGGTCTCGCGCGTGCCGGGCGCGCCGCCGCGCACGTCCACGCCGCAACTGGCGCCCTGCGGACAGAGCACGACGCTGCAGCCGGTGGGCCGCCGCGGGTCGGTCCAGTGGCCGACGCGCAGGCCGGCCACGTCGGTGATGGCGCCGGGGAACAGGCCCGGGACCGCGTCGGTCATGCGAAGACGCCGGCCTCGTCGGTCATGCGCGCCGACACCTCGCCCAGGTGGTGCAGCGTGTCGCCGAAGGTGGTCTCGAGTACGGTCAGCCGCTTGAAGTAGTGGCTGGCGACGTACTCGTCGGTGACGCCGATGCCGCCGTGCAGCTGGATGCACTGCTGGCCGACGAAGCGCATCGACTGGCCGAGCTGCACCTTGGCCTGCGCCAGCGCGCGCCGGCGTTCGGCCTGCGGCTCGCCGAGCTTCAGGCTGGCGTAGTAGCTCATCGAGCGCCCCAGTTCGAGCTGCATCTTCACGTCGGCGACGCGGTGCCGCAGCGCCTGGAAGCTCGCGATCGGCACGTCGAACTGCTTGCGCTGCTGCATGTAGTCGACGGTGATCGCGAGCAGCCGGTCCATCAGGCCGACGCCTTCGGCGCAGGCGGCGGCGATGCCGACATCGGCCGCCTGCTCGAGCAGCGCGAGGCCGTCGTGCAGCAGCAGCGTGGCCGGGGCTTCGGCCAGCCTCAGGTCGGCGGCGCGGGCGCCGTCCTGGGTCGGGTAGCCGCGCACGGCGACGCCGGCGGCGCCGCGCTCGACCAGGAACAGGCCGATGCCGGCCTCGTCGTCCTCGGCGCCGGCCAGCCGCGCCGGCACGACGAAGGCATCGGCCTCGTCGCCCGCCGGCACCACCACCTTCGTGCCGCTCAAGTGCCAGCCGGCGCCGACTGCGACCGCGCGCGTGGCGACCCGGTTCAGCGCGTAGCGCGAATGGCGCTCCTGGTGCGCGAGCACGACCAGCGCCTCGCCGGCGGCGATCTTCGGCAACCAGGCCATCTGCACCTCGGCCGGCGCGGCCGACAGCAGCGTCGGCGCGACCAGCGCGGCCTGTGCGTACGGGGCATTGACCAGGCCGCGGCCCAGCTCCTCCATCACGACCATCGCGTCGACCGGGCCGAAACCCATGCCGCCGTGCGTCTCGGGCACGACCAGCCCGGCCAGGCCGAGCTCGTTCAGCTCGGCCAGCACCGGCCGCGTGAAGCCGCCGGCCTTGGCCAGCGCATGCCGGCGCTCGAAGCCGAAGCCCTTGTCCACCCAGCGCTGCACCGCATCGCGCAGCTGCTGCTGTTCGTCGCTGAATTCGAAGTCCATGTCGTCCCTCCTCAGCCGAGCACCGTCTGGGCGACGATGTTGCGCTGCACCTCGTTGCTGCCGCCGTAGATCGTGGTCTTGCGCTGGTTGAAGTAGGTGCCCGCCAACGGCAGCAGCGCCGAGTCGATCGCCAGGTCGCCCTGCCAGCCGCCTTCCATCGCCTCGTGCACGTAGGGCCAGGTGCAGGGCCCGCCGGCGAGCATCATCAGCTCGCTGTAGCGCTGCTGGATCTCGCTGCCGCGGATCTTCAGCAGGCCGGCGACGTCCAGGCTCTGCTTGCCGCTCTTCTCGGCCCACAGCACGCGCAGCACCATCATCTCCAACGCGACGATGTCGACCTCGAGCAGCGCGATCTGGTCGCGGAAGCGCTGGTCGTCCCAGAGCCCTTCGGCCCTCGCGATGCGCTTCAGGCGCTCGAGCTCGCGCTTGGCGCGATTCACGTCGGCGATGTTGGTGCGCTCGTGGGCGAGCAGGTACTTGGCGTAGGTCCAGCCCTTGTTCTCCTCGCCGATCAGGTTGTCGGCCGGGACCTCGACGTTGTCGAAGAAGACCTCGTTCACCTCGTGCTCGCCGTCCATCGTGATGATCGGCCGCACCGTGATGCCGGGGCTCTTCATGTCGATCAGCAGGAAGCTGATGCCGGTCTGCGGCTTGCCCTCGGTGCTGGTGCGCACCAGGCAGAAGATCCACTCGCCGTGCTGGCCGAGCGTGGTCCAGGTCTTCTGGCCGTTGACGATGTACTTGTCGCCGCGCTTCTCGGCGCGGCACTTCAGCGACGCCAGATCCGAGCCCGAGCCCGGCTCGCTGTAGCCCTGGCTCCACCAGACTTCGCCGCTGGCGATGCCGGGCAGGAAGCGCCTGTGCTGTTCGGCGTTGCCGAAGGCCATGATCACCGGCGCCACCATCACCGGGCCGAAGGGCAGGATGCGCGGCGCCGCGGCGCGCGCGCAGGCCTCCTCGAACAAGTGCTTCTGCACCGCGTTCCAGCCCGGGCCGCCGAACTGTGTCGGCCAGTTGTAGCCGAGCCAGCCCTTCTTGCCGAGGATCTTCTGCCAGGCCTGCTGGTCCTCGCGCGACAGGCGCATCGAGTGCCGCACCTTGTGGCTGATCTCCTTCGGCAGGTTGGCCTCGACCCAGTCGCGCACCATGTCGCGGAAGGCCAGTTCTTCCGCGCTGAAGTTCAGGTCCATCGTCTCGCCTCCTCGCGGCGCCGAGCGCGCCGCAGACCGACGCTTCTTTTAGCACGATCGCGCCGCGTGCCGCTGTCGTCGCCGCGACCCGCACGGGGTCTCGTCCCAGGTGGCGCGCGCCCGCTTGCCTTCGGCCGGGGGCTCTCGTCGCTTTGCGGCTGTTCGGAAGGTCTGCTGTTCCCGTTTCGCCGCTGTTGCGACCGAGAGGCAAAGGCGAGGAGGGGGCAGCCGACTCCGTTCAGCCAAATTCTCATTCACTCCGTCGGCCGCCCCCTCCTCGCCTTTGCCGGCACCGGCTGCGCGCTCCGGCAGCAACGACAAGACGCTACGCCCGTACGAACGGGAGCGGCGTGGGCGCACCGCTGAACGGGCCGACGGCGGGGTGGCCAACGGAGTGAATAGGAATTTGGCTGAACGGAGTTGGCCACCCCGTCGGCGGCCCCGTGCGCCACGTTGAAGCCCGTCAACGTCGGCTTGCGGAGGAACGACGAGCGGCAGGCAAGGGCCGCAAGCGGTCAAGGCGGCAACGCGCCGGCGGCGCAATCGAAAGTGTGGCCGGATCAGCGCTTCAGCTCGAGCCGCAGCACGTCGCTGTCACGCGCGAGCTGGAAGCGCGACAGGAAGCTGTTGCCGAGCAGCACGTACGGCATCGCCGCCGGCACCACGACGGCGGCGATGTTGTTCAGCTCGACCTCGCCGACGCGTACCCGGTCCAGGCTCACGCGGTGCACCGCCACCGGGCCGTTCGCGGTCTGCGTGAGGGTGCGCTCGCCGCCGCGCCAGGGCAGCCCGAGCCGGTCGGCCTCGGCCTGGCCGAGGGCGATCACGGTCGCGCCGGTGTCGACCATGAACCGCACCGGCCGGCCGTTGATCGCACCGCCCGTGGTGTAGTGGCCGCCGAGGCCGCGGTGGGATAGAACCTTCATTATCTCTTGAGAATTTATTTGTAATGTTATGTCCACTTGGCCTCATTTTCGCAACATATCCATGCTTTAGCAAA
>JAFLDG010000408.1 GCA_017302495.1 Burkholderiales bacterium | reverse complement strand
TGCGGCCCAACCGCACGATGACGCGCATGAGCAAGTACGGCATCGAGCTCTATGCCACGCTGGAGGCCGAGACCGGCCTGGCCACTGGCTGGAAACCCTGCGGCAGTGTCAACGTGGCGCGCACGCCAGAGCGCTGGCAGGTGCTGCAGCGCCAGGCGGCGCTGGCCCGCGGCTTCGGCGTCGAGGTGCAGCTGATCACGCCGCAGGAAGCGGGCGACCTGTGGCCGCTGCTGCGCACCGACGACCTGCAGGGCGCGCAGTGGGTGCCCGGCGACGGCAAGGCGAATCCGGCCGACCTGTGCATGAGCCTGGCCAAGGGCGCGCGGCAGCGCGGCGCGAAGCTGATGGAGGGCGTCGAGGTCACCGGCGTGCTCGTCGAGCACGGCCGCGTGGCCGGCGTGCGCACCACACAAGGTGAGGTGCGCTGCGAGGTGGTCGTCAACTGCGCCGGCCAGTGGGCGCGGCAGTTCGGCGCGCTGGCCGGCGTGACGGTGCCGCTGTATTCGGCCGAGCACTTCTACATCGTCACCGACCGCATCGAGGGCGTGTTTCCGATGCTGCCGGTGATGCGCGACCCCGACGGCTGCATCTACTACAAGGAAGAGGTGGGCGGGCTGCTGATGGGCGGCTTCGAGCCGCAGGCCAAGCCCTGGCGCGTGGACCCGATTCCGGCGGACTTCCAGTTCCAGCTGCTCGACGAGGACTGGGACCAGTTCGAGCCGCTGATGACGGCCGCGATCCACCGCACGCCCTGCCTGGAGCGGGCGTTGATCAAGCTGCTGCTGAACGGGCCGGAGAGCTTCACGCCCGACGGCAACTTCATCCTGGGCGAGGCGCCGTCCTTGCGCGGCTACTTCGTCTGCGCGGGCTTCAATTCATCGGGCATCGCCAACAGCGGCGGCGCCGGGCGGCTGATGGCCGAATGGATCGCCGGCGGCGAAGCGCCGATGGACCTGTGGGACGTGGACATCCGCCGCTTCGGCGCCTTCAACGCCAACCGCCGGCAGCTCTCCGAACGTACCGGCGAGACGCTGGGCCTGCACTACGCGATGCGCTGGCCGCGGCAGGAGCTGCAGACCGCGCGGCCGCTGCGTTGCAGCCCGCTGTACGAACTGCTGAGTGCCAAGGGCGCGAGCTGGGGCTCGAAGTTCGGCTGGGAGCGCGCCAACTACTTCAAGCCCGCGGGCACGCCCGAACCCGCGCACACACTCGGCCGCCCCGGCTGGCTGGACTGGGTGATCGACGAGCAGCGCGCCACGCGCGAGGCCGTGGCGCTGTACGACCAGAGCAGCTTCGGCAAGCTGCTGCTGCAGGGCCGCGACGCGCTGGCGGTGCTGCAACGCTTGTGCGCCAACGAGATCGACGTGCCCGTCGGCCGTTTGGTCTACACCGCGATGCTGAACGAGCGCGGCGGCTTCGAGAGCGACCTGACGGTGATGCGGCTGGGGGCCGATCGTTTCCTGATCGTCACCGGCTCGGCACAGCCGGTGCGCGATGCCGACTGGATCCAGCGCCACATCGGCGACGCCTTCGCGGTGCTGACCGACGTCAGCACGCTGTGGAGCGTGATTTCGGTGATGGGCCCGGCGGCGCGCGAGCTGCTGGGCCGCGTCAGCCCCGACGACCTGTCGCCGGCAGGGATGCCCTTCAGCCACACCAGGGAGATCGACCTGGGCCATGCCCGCGTCCGCGCCGTGCGCATGAGCTATGTCGGCGGGCCAGGCGTCGAGCTGTACGTGCCGGTGGAGATGGCGCGGCACGTCTACCTGGCGCTGCACGAGGCCGGCGCCGACCTCGGGTTGAAGGACGCCGGCTACTACGCGATCGACGCGCTGCGCATCGAAGCCGGTCGCCGCGCCTGGGGCGCCGAACTCGGGCCCGACGAAACGCCGTTCGAGGCCGGGCTGCAGTTCGCGGTCAAGCTGGACAAGCCCGGCGGCTTCATCGGCCGCGAGGCGCTGCTGCGTCTGCGCGACCAGCCGCTGAACAAGAAGCTGCTGACCTTCGTCTTCGATTCAGCGCAGGCCTATGCCTGGGGTGGCGACGCGGTCTCCATCGACGGCGAAGCGGTGGGCGAGCTGTCCTCGGCCGGCTGGAGCCCGAAGGCCGGCGCCTGCGTGGCGCTGGGCTACGTGCGCGGCGAGGCGGCGCGGCGGGAGCATCGCGGGACGCCCGTGATCATCGACCTGTACGGCCGGCCGGCTGCGGCCACCGCCTGGGATCGGTGGCCGCCGAAGTCGGCCTGAGGCATGAGATCGAGTCGGCTCTCAGCCCCCGCTGCGGGTCGAACCCGAGTAGCAGCCCAGCACGTACACCCACCCGCGGTCGTAGTTGTCGCGAAGCTCGGCCGCGTTCGCGCCGCGCGCCTCCCAGCCGCCATGGCGGACGCTGACCCGGCAGCCCTCGCCCCGCGGCTCGAATCGAACCTCGAGCGCGGTCGCCTGCGCGGCATCCTGACCCGGGTGCCAGGTCATCTCGAAGCCATGCGGCGGCTGCCACTGGGTGATCGTGCCCCACACATGGTCGCGCCCGTCGGCGCCGCGCTCGACCACCTGGGCACCGATGCCGGCGCCGAAACGCACCGTCGCCCCCTTCTCCTGGCTGCACGAGTGGCTGGCGAGCGGCCACCAGCGCGCCACGTCGCGGGTGAACAGCTCGAACGCCCGCTCGAGCGGCAGCGCCACGTCCACGGCATGGCGCACGGGCTCGCGCAGGGTGGTGGGTTCGCTCATCTTCGGCTCCTTCGGCGGCTCGGGCTGTTGTCGGCGACCAGCGCGTAGCGCGCCAGCGCGCGCTGCCACATCCGGTCGAGGTCGTCCCGCAGCGCCGCCAGGGCCTCGGGACGCACCGAGTAGAAGTTGCGCGTGCCCTCGCTGCGGAACTGCACGAGGCCGGCGCTCTCGAGCAGCCGCAGGTGCTTGGACACGGTCGGCCGGCTCACCGGCAGCTGCTCGGCGATCTCGCCGACCGTGCGCTCGCGCTCGACCAGCAACTGCACGATCGCCTCGCGGGTCGGGTCGGCGAGAGCGGCGTGGCGCAGTGCGTTGGACATCGATCGCTTCGGTGCCGTTTGGGCAACGGTAGCCAATCGGCTACCAAACGTCAAGACCCCGCGTTTCCTTCCGCGCCGTGCCTTCGGGCGCGCGCCACGGCGCACCGGATCGAGAGGCCTTCAGCCGAGCGGCCACTTCGGCCGCGCGATGCGGCGGTACGGCAGCGTGCGCAGGTCCGATGCCACGGTGCCGGGCGCGGCGACGTAGATCACCTGCGCCGCCACCTTCGCGAACGACGCGTAGAAGTGCTGCGACGACTTGACGACGACGATCCGCCGCGTGCCGAGTTCGACGCCGAGCTGGGTGAACAGGTCGGTGTGCATCGCCTGGTTGCGCACCGTGACGAGCACGACCGCGATGCCGGTGTCGGTCTCGACGAGCGCGCAGTCGCCGAGCGCCGCCGGCGTGCCGGCCAGGCCGGTCATCACCACCTCGCGCTGCAGCGCGCGCACGGTCACCGCCAGGTCGATCGGGTCGCCGGACAGCGGGCCGACCTTGCCGCCGACGCGCAGCGGCAGGCGTGCACCGACGCCGGCCTCGAACGCGATGCGCACCGCCCCCGGGTCCCACAGCGGGCCGAGGCAGGCGTTGCCGATGCCGCGCTCGACCAGCCGGCGCAGCACGAAGGTCGAGTCCCCC
>JAFLDG010000407.1 GCA_017302495.1 Burkholderiales bacterium | reverse complement strand
GCTCGCGGCGGCGCTGCAGCGGCGCGGCGCGCTCGCCGGCCGCAGCGTCGGCGTCGTGCTCAGCGGCGGCAATGTCGACCGTGCGCTGTACGCCCGTGTGCTGGCCGGAGGCTGAACCGCGGGGTTGCATCGCGGCTGGCGCGCTTCCGGACGCGAGCCGCGGCATCGGCGATGATCGCTGCATGACCGAGGAACTGTTCCGCGACGATGCGTCGCTGCGCGAATGCCGCGCGCGCGTGCTCGCGGTCGATGGCGACGGCGTGCGGCTGGACCGCACCGTGTTCTATCCACAGGGCGGCGGCCAGGCCGGCGACGCCGGCGAACTGCGGCGCGGCGACGGCTTCGTGCTGCCGATCGCCGACACGCGCAAGGGCGCGGGCCCGGGCGAGATCGTGCACGTGCCCGCGGCCGGGGCCGACGCCGCGGCGCTGCGCCCGGGCGACGAGGTCACGGCGAGCATCGACGCCGCGAGGCGGCGCGCGCACATGCGCTTCCACACCGCGACGCACCTGCTGTGCGCGCTGGTGCCGCACCCGGTGAACGGCTGCTCGATCACCGCGGCCTACGCGCGGCTCGACTTCCACACCGCCGAGCCGCTGGACAAGCAGGCCCTGAGCGAGGGCATCGCCCGCCTGGTGGCCGAGGCGCACCCGGTGCGGCACCGCTGGATCGACGAGGCCGAGCTGGACGCCAACCCGCAGCTGGTGCGCAGCATGAGCGTGCAGCCGCCGCGCGGCCAGGGCCGGGTGCGGGTGCTCGAGATCGACGGCGTGGATCTGCAGCCCTGCGGCGGCACGCATGTCGCGAACACGTCGGAAGTCGGCGCCGTCGTCGTCACGAAGGTGGAAAAGAAGAGCGCGATGACCCGCAGGGTCATCCTCGGCTTCGCCGAGGCAGCCGCAGGCTGAAGCGCTCTTTTTTGGGGAACGCTCATGTCCGCGAAGCGGACGTGATGCGTTCACCAGCCGCCGGCCGGAGCCAGAAGCGGAGATCGCGATGACCCGCAGGGGTGAGCCCGGACCAGCGCGAGCCCACTGCGGGCTCGTGCGCGCCGGGCGAACCGGCCGGGCATGCAAGGCCCGGCCGTGGACGAGCCCGGACCAGCGCGAGCCCACTGCGGGCTCGTGCGCGCCGGGCGAACCGGCCGGGCATGCAGAGTCCGGCCGTGGACATGCCCGGCTTCGCCGAGCCGGCCGCAGGCCGGAGCCGAGGTCTTCCGGCGGGCCGGAACGCGGGCGGTAGGCAGGATCGCGGGCGGGCGCTATCGTCGCGACTGCCGCCCGCTGTTGCCTGCCGATGATCGTCCTCGCTCCGAATGCCCGCCTGCGTGCGGGCGCCGCCACCCGGCGGCCGTCGCTGCATCGCCGATGAAGCCCGCCGCGCCGCGCATCGAGCTGGTCGTGGCCGAGACGCCGGAGCAGCTCGACGCCGCGCGCGAGATCTTCCGCGACTACGCCGCGAGCCTCGCGATCGACCTGTGCTTCCAGGGCTTCGAGGCCGAGCTGGCCGGCCTGCCCGGCGACTATGCCGAGCCCGGCGGCGTGCTGCTGCTGGCCTACGTCGACCGCGCGCTCGCCGGCTGCGGCGCGATGCGCCCGCTGGCCGAGGTGGACCACGCCAACGCCTGCGAGATGAAGCGGCTGTACGTGCGCCCGGCATTCCGCGGCTTCGGCCTGGGCCGGCGGCTGGCGCAGGAGCTGCTCGACCGGGCCACCGCCGCCGGCTATTCGGCGATGCTGCTCGACACGCTCGACGAGATGGAGTCCGCGCGCGAGCTGTACGCCTCGCTCGGCTTCGTCGAGATCGCGCCGTACTACTACAACCCGATCCCGGGGGCGCATTACCTGAAGGCGGACCTGTAGCGCGGCCCGGCCGCGCCTATAGACTGCCGACGCGAAGGAGATGGATGTGATGAACCCGTTCCGGCAACTCATCCGCGCCGCCGGCCACCAGGCGCCGATCGGCACCTGGATCAGTTCGGCCAGCCCGATCGTCGCCGAGGCGATGGGCCACGCCGGCTTCGACTGGGGCGTGATCGACATGGAGCACGCGCCGCTGGACACGATGCAGGTGCTGCAGATGCTGCAGGCGGTGGGCAACACGAAGATGGTGCCGGTGGTGCGCGTGCCGTGGAACGACCCGGTGATGGTCAAGCGCGTGCTCGACGTCGGCGCGTCGACCGTGCTGTTCCCGTTCGTGCAGAACACGGCCGAGGCGGCGCGCGCGGTGGCCGCCACCCGCTACCCGCCGCACGGCATCCGCGGCATGAGCAATCTGAGCCGCGCGTCGCGCTTCGGCACGGTGGCGAACTACGTGACCACCGCCGACGCCGGCATGGGCGTGATCGTGCAGCTCGAGACGCCGCAGGCGCTGGCGCAGCTCGAGGACATCGCCGGCGTGCCCGGCGTCGACGCGCTGTTCGTCGGCCCGGGCGACCTGTCGGCGAGCATGGGCCATGTCGGCCGCTTCACGCACCCCGACGTGCTCGGCGCGATGGCCGACGCGGCGCGGCGCGCGAAGGCGGCGGCCAAGCCGATCGGCACCATCGGCGGCAGCGCCGACCTGGTCGCGCAGTACCGCGCGATGGGTTACGACTTCGTCGCCATCGCCTCCGACATGGGCCTGCTGATGAACGGCGCGCGTGCAGCGGTGCAGGCGCTGCGCGTGGGCGACGGCGAGACCCACGTGCACTCGCTGCAGACCGGCACGCGCACCGATGGCGGCTGAAGGCGGGGCGGTCGAACTGCGCGCCGGCGCGCTGCGGCTCGCGCTGCGGCCGGACCTCGGCGGCTCGATCGCCGGGCTCTGGCATGGCGCCGAGCCGGTGCTGCGCAGCACCGAGCCGGCGGCGCTGGCCGCGGCGCAGGCGTCGGCGTGCTACCCGCTGGTGCCGTACTCGAACCGGCTCGGCTACCGGCGCTTCCGCTGGAAGGGTGAGGACTACGCCACCGCGCCGAACTTCGACGCCAGCCCGCATTCATTGCACGGCGTGGGCTGGCGGCGTGCGTGGGCGGTGGCCGCGGCCGCGGCCGATGCCGCGACGCTGCGCTATCGGCACGAGCCCGACGCCGACTGGCCGTTCGGCTTCGAGGCCGAGCAGCGCTTCGAACTGACGCCGCAGGGCCTGCACGCGCGGCTCGGCATCCGCAACCTGGCGCCGATCGAGCAGCCGGTCGGCCTCGGCTGGCATCCGTACTTCCCGAAGCGCGCGCGCAGCCGGCTGCACCTGGAGACCACCGGCCGCTGGGAGGCCGACCCGACGCTGCTGCCGGTGCGCCGCGTGGCCTGTCGCGGCATCGACGGCGACGTCGCGCCGATGGCCTGGGACACCGGCTTCGACGGCTGGCGCGGCAGCGCGCGCATCCGCGACGAGGCCTTCGCGCTGCGGCTGAGCTCGTCGCTGGACCGGCTGGTCGTGTTCACGCCGCCGCTGCAGCCGTACTTCTGCATCGAGCCGGTGAGCCACGTGACGAACGCGATCCATATGGCCGAACCGCTGCAGCACGGGCTGCGCGTGCTCGCGCCGGGGCAGGCGTTCGACGCCTGGATGCGGCTCGAGGTCGCGCGTCCGTGACCGCGGCGGCGGCGCCGTTCGCGCGCGCGACGCTGCTCGACCGGCTGCGGGCCGCGGTCGAGTGGGACCTGGTGGTCGTCGGCGGCGGCGCCACCGGGCTGGGGGTCGCGCTGGACGCCGCGGC
>JAFLDG010000406.1 GCA_017302495.1 Burkholderiales bacterium | reverse complement strand
CGGCTGGTGGGCCGACCGCGCGCCGCTGCCGAACCCGCCGCCACCGGCCGCGTCGCCTGCCACGGCGGCCGCGGGGCCCGCCGCCGACCACGTCGACAACCGCCGCTGCCTGGGCTGCCACGAGGCGCCGGCCGCGGCCTGGGCCGGCTCGCACCACGCCCACGCGATGGCGCCGGCCACGCCCGCCACCGTGCGCGGCGATTTCGCCGACGCGAGCTTCCGCCACCAGGGCGTCACCACCCGCTTCTTCCGCCGCGGCGACCGGTTCTTCGTGCACACCGACGGGCCCGACGGCCGCCTCGCCGACTTCGAGATCAAGTTCACCTTCGGCGTCGCGCCGCTGCAGCAATACCTGATCGAGACCGCCGGCGGCCGGCTGCAGCCGCTGCAGATCGCCTGGAACACGCAGGCGAAGAAGTGGTTCCACCTGCTGCCGCACGAGAAGGCGCCGCCCGGCGACGTGCTGCACTGGACCGGCCGCTACCAGACGGCCAACACGATGTGCATCACCTGCCACACCACCGGCTTCGACAAGCGCTACGACGCGGCGACGGACCGCTTCGATTCGCGCTGGCACGAGCCGAACGTGTCCTGCCAGTCGTGCCACGGGCCGGGCTCGCGCCATGTCGAGTGGGCCGAGCGGCAGGCCGCGGGCGACGCGGCCGCGGCCGGCGCGATCGCGCAGCGCGGGCTGGTGGCCGACACGAAGACGCCGCGGGCGCAGGTCGAGGTCTGCGCCGCCTGCCACTCGCGCCGCAGCGAACTCACCCCCCGGCCGGTGCCGGGCGAGCCGCATCTCGACCACTACCTGCCGGCGCTGCTGCGCGAAGGGCTCTACCACGCCGACGGCCAGCAGCTCGACGAGGTCTTCGTCGTCGGCTCGTTCCGCCAGAGCCGCATGTACCGCATGGGCGTGGCCTGCACGAACTGCCACGACCCGCATGCCGCGAAGCCGAAGCTGCCGGGCAATGCGCTGTGCCTGCAGTGCCACGACACGAAGCCGAACGCCGCGTTCCCGGGCGCCGCCGGGGGCTACGACACGCCGCAGCACCACCACCATGCCCCGGGCTCGGCCGGCGCGCAGTGCACCGCCTGCCACATGCCGGCGAAGAACTACATGATCGTGCAGCCGCGGCCGGACCACAGCCTGCGCATCCCGCGGCCCGACCTGTCGGTGACGCTGGGCACGCCGAACGCGTGCAACCAGTGCCACACCGACCAGTCGGCGCAATGGGCCGCCGACGCGGTGACGAAGTGGTTCGGCACGCCGAAGCGCCCGCCGCACTACGGCGAGGTGTTCGCGGCGGCCCGGCGCGGCGCCGGCGACGCCTCGCCGGCGCTGGCGGCGCTGGCCGCCGACGCGGCGCAGCCGCCGATCGTGCGCACCACCGCGCTCGAGCATCTGCGCGGCCAGGCGGTCGGGCTGGACGTGCGCCTCGCCGCCGCACGCGACGCCGACCCCGAGCTGCGCGCCGCCGCCGCGGCGAGCCTGGAAGATGCCGACGCCTCGCAGCGCGTGCCGGCGCTGGCGCCGCTGCTGAAGGACCCGGTGCGCGCGGTGCGCATCGCCGCCGCGCGCAGCCTGAGCCCCTTGCCGCACGCGCAGTTCGACGCACCCACCCGCCAGGCCTTCGACGCCGCGCTGGCCGAGTACGAGGCCGCGCAGAAGGTGGCGCTGGACATGCCCGGGCCGAACCTGAACCTGGGCGTGCTGTACGCGCACACCGGCCGCGAAGCCGAGGCCGAAGCGGCCTACCGGGCCGCGCTGCGGATCGACCCGGACTTCACGCCCGCACGTGCGAACCTGGCGCAGTTCCTGGCGCAGAGAGGCCGGCTGCCGCAGGCCGAGCAGGTGCTGCGGGAAGGGCTGCAGCGCGAGCCCGGCATCGGCGAGCTGCAGTATTCGCTGGGCCTGCTGCTGGCCGAACAGCAGCGGCTGGCCGAAGCCGCCGAGGCGCTGGACAAGGCCTCGAAGCTGCTGCCGCAGCGCGCCCGGGTGCACTACAACCTCGGGCTGGCCCGCCAGCAACTGGGCCAGCCGAAGGCGGCCGAAGCCGCCCTGCGCCAGGCGCGCGAACGCGCGCCGGCCGATCCGGCGATCGCCTACGCGCTGGCCGTGTTCTATGCCCAGCAGGGCCGGCGCGCCGACGCGCTGCGCGAGGCCGAGGCGCTGCAGCAGCTGCAGCCGGGCGATCCGCAGGCGGCGCAACTGCTGCAGCGGCTGCGCGCCGGCCCCTGACACCGGGTTCGGCGGCGGCGCGGGGCCGCGCCCGGCGCCGTCCCGCGCCGCCGCGCCGCCGCGCCGCCTTCAGCCCTGGCCCGCGCTCAGCGCCGCCTGCAGCTTGGCCTCGTCCTCGTGCGTCAGCGAGGTCTTCAGCACCTTGCCGCCGGTGCCCTGCAGCTCCTCGAGCACCTTGTCCGGCGTGACCTTGCGCACGAGCAGGAACAGCACCGAGCTGCCCTCCTTCATGCTCGCGGCCAGCTCCTTCATGAACTTGTCGTCGATGCCGACGTCGGCCAGCGCGCCCGAGATCGCACCGGCGCTCGCGCCGACCGCCGCGCCGAGCAGCGGCATCATGAAGATCAAGCCGATCAGCGCGCCCCAGAAGCCGCCGCTCAGCGCGCCGGCGCCGGCCAGGTTGATCGCCTGGTGCAGCTTGACTTTGCCCTTGTCGTCCTTGGTCGCGACCACCGCGTCCTCCAGGTCGATCAGGTAGTCCTTCTGCAGCTTGCGCAGCTTCAGCCGCACCTCCTCGGCCTGGAATCCGTCGTCGTAGGCCACCACCACCAGCGTGCTCATCGTTGCTCGACTCCCTCGTTGCGCCGGGCCCCGTGCCCGGGCGACGGCGATGATATCGGCGGCGCAAACGACAAGGGCGCCTGCACGTGGGCGCCCTCGTCGCGGACGGCGGAACCGATCAGTTCAGCTCGTCGTCCTTCCAGGCCTTCACGCCGCCGATCGCGACGCCGGCCTGCACGCCCGCCTTGGTCAGCGTGAAGGTCTGCATCACGTCGGTCGCGCTCGAGCCCTGGCCGCCGCCGACCTGCTTGTCGCCGCCGGCACCGGCCGCCGCCGTGGCGCCACCGGCCACGCTCCAGCCGTTGGTGATGAAGTCGTTCATCGCCTTCGCGTTCGCGAAGATCACCAGGATGTCGTTCTCGCCGGCGCCGATCTGCGCGCCGACGCTGGCCGAGCCGAGCTTCATGAAGGTGTTCTTCTTCGACTTGTTGTCGTGCACCACGCCGGTGCCGCCGGAGCCGCCGATCAGGAAGCTGACGCCGTAGGTGGTGAAGAGCGCGTAGCCGGGCGCCTTCGCGACCTTGGCCTTGAGGTCGGGCTGCGCCTTGTAGAACCTCTGCAGCGCGTCGTTGGTCTTGGTGACCACTTCCTTCTGCTTGGCGGCCTTGTCCTGCGCGAACGCGCCGCCGGCGACGAGCGACAACGCCAACGCCCCCGCGGTCAACAGCTTCCCGAACTTCATCTTCGCTCTCCTCGCCTGTGCCTGCGGCACGTTGATCGAATGCCCGCCGGTCGCGTCGGCGCCGCACGGGTGGCGTCGGCCCCAGCGGTCGACGGGCGGCGATTCTAGGCCCCCACCCAACACCCGCCCGCCGCCGAGCCGCGGCGCGCTCAATCGTCGTCGGCGTCGCCGGCCGTGGCCG
>JAFLDG010000405.1 GCA_017302495.1 Burkholderiales bacterium | reverse complement strand
CGGGCGGGTCGATCGGCTTCGACCGATCCGGCGCCGGCCGAAGCATGCGGCATCGTGGCCGGCACCGGCCTCGGTGTTTGCCCCGCGCCCGATTGCCGCCGGCAATTCCGCGCATGGCCGGCCGCCCGGCCGGGGACGCCGCTGCCGCGCCATCCCGGCCTGGGCACGGAGCGCGGCGCCACGGCATGATGGCGGGCCTTCGGGGGAGAGTCGTCATGCACAGCTTCAGTCTTGCCGCCTTCGAGACCGCCAAGCGCGCGCGGGGTTTCGACCAGGTGCTGGTGCGCGAATGGAAGCCGGGCACCGTGCTCGACACGCACACGCATCCGTTCGCGGTCGAGGCGCTGGTCGTCGGCGGCGAGATGTGGCTCGAGTGCGGCGACGAGCGCCGCCACCTGCAACCCGGCGACAGCTTCGCGCTCGAGCGCGAGGTGCCGCATGCCGAGCGCTACGGGGCCGAAGGGGCGGTCGTCTGGGTCGCGCGGCGCAGCGGATAGCCACGCACACGGCCGGGCCGCGGCGCGGTGCGTTGTCGGGGCGGCCCGGTCAACCGATCAGCTCGTCGGCGCGCAGCCGCAGCGCCGGCGGGATGGCCAGGTCGAGCGCCTTCGCGGTGGCGAGGTTGATCACCAGCTCGAAGCGGCTCGGCTGCTCCATCGGCAAATCGGCCGGGCGGGCGCCGCGCAGGATGCGGTCGGTCTGCTGCGCGAGCTGGCGCAGCAGCGTCGGCCAGTCGGGCCCGTAGGACATCAGCCCGCCGGCCTCGGCGTAGCCGCGCAGCGTGAACACCCCCGGCAGCCGATGCCGGATCGCCAGCTCGGCGATGCGCTGGCGGTTGGCGTAGGTCTGGAAGGTCGGCTCGAGCAGGAAGGCCGGCGTGCGCGCCGCGGCGAGCGCGGGGAACGCCGCCATCAATTCGTCCTGGCTGCGGTACGGGTGGAACGACAACTCGACCTGCGCCGCGCGCGCCGCGTCGTGCAGACCGGACTCGAACCGCTTCTGCCGCGCGGCATCGGCCGACGGGGAGAACAGCACGCCGACCCGGTGCGCACTCGGCAGCAGCGTCTTCATCAGTTCCAGCCGCTTGGCGCGCGTCTCGCCCAGCATGCGCGACACGCCGGTGACGTTGCCGCCCGGCCGCGCGAAGCTGGCGATCAGCCCGTCCTCGACCGGATCGAGGCCGTTGTAGATGACGACGATCGGCAGCGTGGACGTGAGCTGGCGCACCGCCACCGCGTCGGTGTCCGCCATCGTCGCGATCACGTCGACGCGGGCATCGACGAGTTCCTTCGCGTAGCGGTTCATCAGCTCCGCCTGGCCGTCCGCGAAGCGCCGCTCGACGACGAGGTTGCGCCCCTCGACCCAGCCCAGGCGTTGCATCTCGAGCCGCCACGGGCTGCTCTGCAGTTCGGCGTCGGCAGGCCGGCGTGCGCTGCTGAGGAAGCCCACGCGCGCCACCTTGCCCGCCGGCTGCGCCGCGGCGTCGCCTGCCGCGGCGACAAGGCCCGAAGCGAGCGTGGCCACGAAGCGGCGTCGGTCCATCGTCGGTCTGCGGCAGCGATTGCGCGAAGGCCACCGATTCTGCGCCTGATCTGCGGCGCGCCGAGACGCCGGGCGTTGACGTCAGTTTTGATACCATGAACCGATGCGCGTCGTCCTCGACACCAACGTCTTCGTCGGGGCGTGCCTCGGCAAGGGGCCCTCGAGCCGGGTTGTCCAGGGCTGCCTCGAGCGGCGATTCGAACCGTTGATGGGCCCGGCCCTGCTGGCCGAATACGAAGACGTGCTCGGCCGGTCGCGGATGTTCGAAGGCTGCCGGCTGAGCGCGGCCGAGCGCGACCGGCTGCTGGACATCTATCTCGCCCGCTGCCGGTGGGTGCGCGTGTACTTCGGGTGGCGGCCGAACCTGCGCGACGAGGGCGACAATCACCTCGTCGAGCTGGCGGTGGCAGGCGGTGCCGGCGCCATCGTGACCCACAACATCCGCCATCTGAAGGCGATGGAGTTGAAGTTTCCCGACTTGGCGCTGGCGACGCCGGCACAGTTGCTTTCGAAGGAGCCCCGGCGATGAGCGCATTGACGATCCGTCTGCCCGACGAGAAATACGAACGCCTGAAGCTGCTGTCGAAGCGACGCGGCACCAGCGTCAACCGCCTGATCGACGAGATGGCGACGGTCCTGCTGGCCGAAGCCGATGCCGAGGCGCGCTTCCTGGTGCGCGCCGGGCGCGGGCGGGGCCGGGAGGCCGAGGGTGTTGCGTTGTTGCGCCGGGCGCGGGGCGAATAGGTCAGACCATGTCCCACACCATCCTGCAATCCGTGCCCGCCGGCCAGCGCGTCGGCATCGCCTTCTCCGGCGGCCTGGACACCAGCGCCGCGGTGCACTGGATGCGCGCCAAGGGCGCCGTCCCCTGCGCCTACACCGCCCATCTCGGCCAGCCCGACGAGAGCGACTACGACGACATCCCGCGCAAGGCCAAGCTCTACGGCGCCGAGATCGCCCGGCTGATCGACTGCCGCGCGTCGCTGGTGGCCGAAGGCATCGCCGCGATCCAGTGCGGCGCCTTCCACATCAGCACCGGCGGCGCGACCTACTTCAACACCACGCCGCTCGGCCGTGCGGTCACCGGCACCTCGCTGGTGCTGGCGATGAAGGAAGACGGCGTCGACATCTGGGGCGACGGCAGCACCTACAAGGGCAACGACATCGAGCGCTTCTACCGCTACGGCCTGCTCGCCAACCCGAGCCTGAAGATCTACAAGCCCTGGCTCGACCAGCGCTTCATCGACGAGCTGGGCGGCCGCAAGGAGATGAGCGAGTACCTGATCGCCAACGGCTTCGACTACAAGATGTCGGTCGAGAAGGCCTACTCCACCGACAGCAACATGCTCGGCGCCACGCACGAGGCCAAGGACCTGGAGTTCCTCGACAAGGGCATCGCCATCGTCGTCCCGATCATGGGCGTCGCGTTCTGGCGCGACGACGTCGACGTGAAGCGCGAAAACGTCAGCGTGCGCTTCGAGGAAGGCCAGCCGGTGGCGCTGAACGGCCGCAGCTTCGCCAACTCGGTGGAACTCTTCGAGGAGGCCAACCGCATCGGCGGCCGGCACGGCCTGGGCATGTGCGACCAGATCGAGAACCGCATCATCGAAGCCAAGAGCCGCGGCATCTACGAAGCCCCGGGCATGGCGCTGCTGCACGTCGCCTACGAGCGGCTGGTGACCGGCATCCACAACGAGGACACGATCGAGCAGTACCGGATCAACGGCCGGCGCCTCGGCCGGCTGCTGTACCAGGGCCGCTGGTTCGACCCGCAGTGCCTGATGCTGCGCGAGACCGCGCAGCGCTGGGTGGCGCGCGCCGTCAGCGGCGAGGTCACGCTCGAGCTGCGCCGCGGCAACGACTACTCGATCCTGAACACCGAGAGCCCGAACCTGACCTACGCGCCCGAGCGGCTGAGCATGGAGAAGGTCGAGGGCGCGTTCACGCCGGCCGACCGCATCGGCCAGCTGACGATGCGCAACCTCGACATCCAGGACACGCGCGCCAAGCTCGGCGTCTACAGCAAGGTGGGGCTGCTCGGCGGTGGCGGCAGCGACGGTGCGATTCCGTTGCTGGGCGGCACGGCGCCGCGGCAGGAGTAGGGCCCGCGCCCGGGCGAGTTCGCGCAGCCGCCGCAGGCCGACGCGCCGCGCCCTTCGGCCCGGGTGACGACGCGGTCGAAGCCCC
>JAFLDG010000404.1 GCA_017302495.1 Burkholderiales bacterium | reverse complement strand
CGCCGGCCGGCCGGGCTGAACAGCACCACCGGCGCCGCGGCACCGCGGTCGGCACGCACCGCGGCGAGCGCGCGCTGCAGCGGCTCGGCCAGCATCACCATGCCCGGGCCGCCGCCGTAGGGTCGGTCGTCGACGCGGCGGTAGGCGTCGTCGGCATGGTCGCGCAGCGGCCACAGGCGCAATTCGACCTGCCCCGACTCGAAGGCCCGGCGCGTCACGCCATGCCGCGGGAAGGCCTCGAACAGCTCCGGGAACAGCGTGACCACGTCGAAGCGCATGCGGGTGTCGCCGGCCTTCAGTAGTCCAGGCCCCAATCGACGACGATCCGCTGCGCGTCGCGGTCGACCGCATCGACGTGGGCGGCGACGAACGGGATCAGGCGCTCCGCGGGCCGCTCCCCGTCCGTCGGAGCCGGCGGCTGCACGCGCAGCACTGCGTGCGCGCCGTTGTCGATCAGGCCGACCACCTCGCCGAGCGCGTCGCCGGCGCGGTTGACCACTGCCAGCCCGATCAGGTCGACCCAGTAGTACTCGTCGGCCGCCGCGGTGGGGAAGCTGCTGCGCGCGACGAAGATCCGCGCGCCGCGCAGCGCCTCGGCCGCGCTGCGGTCGTCGACATCGCGCAGGCCGGCCACGACCTCGGCGCCGTGCCGGCGCGCTTCGGTGATCCGCAGCAGCGGCGGCAGCGGCCGGTCGCCCGGCCGGCGCGGCCCGGCGCCCGGGCGCAGGTACCAGCGCTTGGAGGAGAACAGCGCCTGCGGGTCGGGCGAGTGCGGCTGCACGCGCACCCAGCCCTTGATGCCCCAGGCGTCGACGATGCGGCCGACCTCGACCGCATCGCCGGGCATCACGGCGTCCGGCTCGTCGGCGGGCGACGCGGCGGGCACCGCGGCACAGTGCCGCCTCAGGCGGCCTGCTTGGCCTGGTCGACCAGGCGACTCACCGTCAGCGACAGGCGGGCGCCGACGCCGGTCCAGTAGCCGACGCGGTCCATCGCCACGCGCAGCGGCTGCTCGCCGCCGGCGGCCATCGGGTTGTAGAACCCGACGCGCTCGATGAAGCGGCCGTCGCGGCGCTCGCGCGAGTCGGCGACGACGATGTTGTAGAACGGGCGCTTCTTCGCACCCCCGCGGGCCAGACGGATGACGACCATCTCGATTGCTTCCTTGACTTGTGCGCCGTCGGCGGGGGCCGAGCACCCCTGCGGCGATGACCGCCGCCCTGCCGGTGCGGCCGCGGCCGCAACCGGTGCCGCCCCTCGTTCGACGGCCAGCCGCCTGGACTCGTGACGCGACGCGTTGCGAACCGGGCATTATAGACTGCCCTGCCGCCTCGACCCTGCCCCTAGTGCCATGCCTGCGCGCGCGCTGCCGATCCGCCCGAGTCGCGACGACGACCGGGCGGCGCTGGGGTGCAAGCGCGGCCTCGGGCTCGACGCGATGCCGATGCCGCATGCCCACGACCCGGGCGCCGCCGCGCCGGGCCGCTCGTGACCATCGGCGCGATGCGCTACCGCTCGAAGACGCTGACCACCTGGCTGGCCGTGCTCGGCGGCGCGCTCGGCCTGCACCGCTTCTACCTGCGCGGCCCGCGCGATCCCTGGGGCTGGCTGTACTGGCCGCTGACGCTGGCCGGGCTGGCCGGCGTGCAGCGCATGCGGGCCTTCGGCCAGGACGACCGCATCGCCTGGCTGCTGATCCCGCTGCTCGGCCTGGCGATCAGCGCGGCGATGCTGAGCGCGATCGTGCACGGCCTGACGCCGGACGAAACGTGGGACGCGCGCCACAACCCGGGCCGACCGGGCCGGCGCACCGGCTGGCTGCCGGTGCTGGGGGTGATCACCGCGCTGCTGATCGGCGCGACGGTGCTGATGGGCACGATCGCCTTCGCCGGCCAGCGCTTCTTCGAGTGGCGGCTGCAGCCCGCGCCGGCCGCCGCCGGGCGCCGCGGCCCGATCCCGGAGACGGTCAGAACAGCACCCGGCCGGCATAGTACGCGAGCGCAGCGACCAGCGCCGACGCCGGGATCGTCAGGATCCAGGCCCAGACGATGTTGCCGGCCACGCCCCAGCGCACCGTCGCCGCGCTGCGCATCGAGCCGACGCCGACGATCGCGCCGGTGATCGTGTGCGTGGTCGACACCGGGATGCCGAGGCCCGAGGCCAGGAACAGCGTCAGCGCGCCGCCGGTCTCGGCGCAGAAGCCGCCCACCGGCTTGAGCTTCGTGATGCGCTGGCCCATCGTCTTGACGATGCGCCAGCCGCCGAACAGCGTGCCGAAGCCGATCGCCAGGTAACACGACCAGATCACCCAGGCCGGCGGCGACGCGTCGGTCGCCGCCACCGAGCCGGCCGCGATCAGCAGCATCCAGATGATGCCGATCGTCTTCTGCGCGTCGTTGCCGCCGTGGCCGAGCGAGTACATGCCGGCCGACACCAGCTGCAGCCGGCGGAACCAGTTGTCCACGTGCAGCGGTGAACGCCGCCGGCAGATCCAGGCCACGGCCAGCATGATCAGCGCGGCGAGCAGGAAGCCCAGCGTCGGCGAGACGACGATGAAGGCCACCGTCTTCAGCACGCCGGCCAGCACCAGCGGCCCGGTGCCGGCCTTGGCCACCGCCGCGCCGACGATGCCGCCGATCAGCGCGTGCGACGAGCTCGACGGGATGCCGTACCACCAGGTCACCAGGTTCCAGGCGATCGCGCCGACCAGTGCGCCGAACACCACGTACTGGTCGACCACGCCCGGGTCGACGATGCCCTTGCCGACCGTGGCCGCCACCTTCAGCTGGAAGACGAAGATCGCGACCACGTTGAAGAAGGCCGCGAAGGCGACCGCGGTCGGCGGCCGCAGCACACCGGTGGAGACGACGGTGGCGATCGAGTTCGCGGCGTCGTGGAAGCCGTTCATGAAGTCGAACACCAGCGCCAGCACCACCAGCAGGGCCAGCACCCAGAACCCGATCTGCAGCGTCTGCATCGCGGCGCTTCCGGGTCAGGAGTTCTCGAGCACCACGCCCTCGATCATGTTCGCCACGTCCTCGCAGCGGTCGGAGATGGCTTCGAGCTGCTCGTAGATCGCCTTCAGCTTGATCAGCTCGCGCACGTCCGCCTCCTCGCGGAACAGCTTGCTCATCGCCGTGCGCAGCACCCGGTCGGCGTCGGACTCCAGGCGGTCGATCTCCTCGCAGGTCTTGATCGCGGCCTCGGCAACTTCGGCATGGCGGATGCGCGCGAGCAGCGTCACCGCGTGCTGCACGCGCTCGCAGCAGCGCGCGCTGATCTCGCCCAGGCGCAGCACCTCCTCGCTGAGCACGCGCACGTCGTACAGCGACAGCGTCTCGGTCGCGTCCTGCAGCAGGTCGCAGATGTCGTCCATCGCGTTGATCAGCCCGTGGATCTGCTCGCGGCCGATCGGCGTGATAAAGGTCTTGTGCAGCAGCCGGTTGACCTCGGCCGTGATGCGGTCGGCCGCATGCTCGGCGTCGTCCACCTCGGCCGCATGGCGCTCGCGCGCCGCCAGGTCGTCGTACTGCTGGATCAGCGCGATGAACGAACGCGCCGCGCGCGCGATGCAGGCCGCGTGCTGGTCGAACAGTTCGAAGAAGTTGCCCTCGCGGGGCAGCAGCTTGGCCAGCAGCATGCCGGTATCTCCTCGGGCGCACGGCGCCCGGGGCGGGCGGCGGCGGCGGGCGCGATTCTAGGCAGGCGCGGCACCCGGCCCTGCCGCGCCGGG
>JAFLDG010000403.1 GCA_017302495.1 Burkholderiales bacterium | reverse complement strand
ACGCCTGACGAGGCGGCGATCGCCGTGCCCCTGCGTCGCCTGCTGCAGCGCTTCGAGCGCGGCCGCGAGCGCCGGGCGCTGGCGCGGCGCGCGATTCCCGAGCTGCTGTGGCAGCGAACGCTGAGCCGCCTGCCCTTCCTCGCCCGTCTCGATGCGGCGGACCGGGCCGAGCTGCGGCGGCTGAGCAGCCTGTTCCTCGACCGGAAGGAGTTCAGCGGCGCGCACGGCCTGCGGGTCAGCGACGAGATGGCGGTCGCGATCGCGGCCCAGGCCTGCCTGCCGGTGCTGCGCTTCGGCCTGGCGCCGTACGACGGCTTCGTCGGCATCGTCGTGCAGCCCGACGAAGTGCGGGTGCGGCGCGAGTTCGCCGACGACGACGGCATCGTGCACGAATACGACGATGTGCTCAGCGGCGAGGCGATGGAAGGCGGGCCGGTGATGCTGTCGTGGCACGACGTCGGCTTGGCCGGCGAGTCGGCCGCCTGGGGCTACAACGTCGTGATCCACGAATTCGCGCACGTGCTCGACATGGGCGACGGCATCGCCGACGGCGTGCCGCCGCTGCCGGATGCGGCCGCGCGCCGCGCCTGGCTGGCGACGCTGCAGGCCGAGTTCGATGCCTTCGCCGCGCGCGTCGACGACGGCGTCGATACCCTGCTCGACCCCTATGCCGCCGAGGCGCCGGAGGAGTTCTTCGCCGTCGCCTCCGAAGCCTTCTTCGTCGCGCCGCTCGACCTGAAACACGAGCAGCCGGCGATGTACGACCTGCTCGCCGGTTACTACCGCCAGGATCCCGCGGCCTGCGCCGGCTGACTCCTTCCGGCGGAGCAGAGCCGCAGACGGCCGAAGGCGGCAGCGGTGGGGGACTACGCCGGCGTGATCTCGGTCTTCGGCTTGTCGCTCTTGCGCGGCGGCTGGATGTCCAGCAGCACCTCGCCCTTGTCGTCGATGTCCACCGTCAGGCGGCCGCCGTCGACGAGGCGGCCGAACAGCAGTTCGTCGGCCAGCGCACGGCGGATCGTGTCCTGGATCAGCCGCTGCATCGGCCGCGCGCCCATCAACGGGTCGAAGCCCTTCTTCGCCAGGTGCTTGCGCAGGCCGTCGGTGAAGGTGACCTCTACCTTCTTCTCGGCGAGCTGGCTCTCGAGCTGCAGCAGGAACTTGTCGACCACGCGCAGGATGATGTCCTCGTCGAGCGCGCGGAAGTTGACGATCGCGTCCAGCCGGTTGCGGAACTCGGGCGTGAACAGGCGCTTGATGTCGGCCATCTCGTCGCCCTGCTCGCGCCGGGTCGTGAAGCCGATCGTCGCCTTGTTCATCGTCTCCGCGCCGGCGTTCGTGGTCATGATGATGATCACGTTGCGGAAGTCGGCCTTGCGCCCGTTGTTGTCGGTCAGCGCGCCGTGGTCCATCACCTGCAGCAGCACGTTGTAGACGTCCGGGTGCGCCTTCTCGATCTCGTCGAGCAGCAGCACCGCGTGCGGCTTCTTGCTGATCGCTTCGGTCAGCAGGCCGCCCTGGTCGAAGCCGACATAGCCGGGCGGCGCGCCGATCAGCCGGCTGACCGCATGCCGCTCCATGTACTCGCTCATGTCGAAGCGGATCAGCTCGATGCCCATCACGTAGGCGAGCTGCTTGGCGACCTCGGTCTTGCCGACGCCGGTCGGGCCGCTGAACAGGAACGAGCCGATCGGCCGGTCCGGCTTGCCGAGCCCCGAGCGCGCCATCTTGATCGCCGCGGCCAGCGCCTCGATCGCCGGGTCCTGGCCGAAGACCACGCTCTTCAGGTCGCGGTCGAGGTTCTTCAGCTTGCTGCGGTCGTCGTTGGACACGCTGGCCGGCGGAATGCGCGCGATCTTCGCGACGATCTCTTCGACCTCGACGCGGGTGATCGTCTTCTTCTGCTTGTTCTTCGGCAGGATGCGCTGCGCCGCGCCGGCCTCGTCGATGACGTCGATCGCCTTGTCCGGCAGGTGGCGGTCGTTGATGAACTTCGCCGACAGCTCGGCCGCGGCCTGCAGCGCGCCGACCGCGTACTTGACCTGGTGGTGGTCCTCGAAGCGGCTCTTCAGCCCCTTCAGGATCTCGACCGTCTGCTCGACCGACGGCTCGACCACGTCGATCTTCTGGAAGCGCCGCGACAGCGCCGCGTCCTTCTCGAAGATGCCGCGGTACTCGGTGAAGGTGGTCGCGCCGATGCACTTCATCGCACCGGTGGACAGCGCAGGCTTCAGCAGGTTGCTCGCGTCCAGCGTGCCGCCGCTGGCGGCGCCGGCGCCGATCAGGGTGTGGATCTCGTCGATGAACAGGATCGCATGCGGCTGGTCCTTCAGCTGCTTGAGCACGCCCTTCAGGCGCTGTTCGAAGTCGCCGCGGTACTTGGTGCCGGCCAGCAGCGCGCCCATGTCGAGCGAATAGACGGTCGAGCCGAGCAGCACCTCGGGCACGTCGCCCTGCGTGATGCGCCAGGCCAAGCCTTCGGCGATCGCGGTCTTGCCGACACCGGCCTCGCCGACCAGCAGCGGATTGTTCTTGCGCCGCCGACACAGCACCTGGATCACGCGCTCGACCTCGAGCTCGCGGCCGATCAGCGGGTCGATGCGGCCGTCGCGCGCCAGCTGGTTCAGGTTCTGCGTGTACTGGTCGAGCGGCGAGCCCTTCGCGTCGCCGGCGTCTTCCTTCTCCGCGTCGCCGCCGCCGCTCTCGTTCGACTTCGCCGGCTCGGGCGGGTCGCTCTTCTTGATGCCGTGCGCGATGTAGTTCACGACGTCGAGCCGCGTCACCCCCTGCTGGTGCAGGTAGTACACGGCGTGCGAGTCCTTCTCGCCGAAGATCGCCACCAGCACGTTCGCGCCGGTGACCTCCTTCTTGCCGCTGCCGGTGCTCTGCACGTGCATGATCGCGCGCTGGATCACGCGCTGGAAGCCCAGCGTCGGCTGCGTGTCGACCTCCTCGGTGCCGGAGACCGTCGGCGTGTTCTCCTTGACGAAGGTCGCCAGGCTCTTGCGCAGGTCCTCGATGTTGGCGGCGCAGGCGCGCAGCACCTCCGCGGCCGACGGGTTGTCGAGCAGCGCCATCAGCAGATGCTCGACGGTGATGAACTCGTGCCGCTGCTGTCTGGCCTCGACGAAGGCCATGTGCAGGCTTACCTCCAGCTCTTGCGCGATCATGCCGCCTCCATCAAGCATTGCAGCGGGTGGCCCACGCGCCGGGCCGCGGCCACCACCATCTCCACCTTCGTCGCGGCGACGTCCTTCGGATAGACGCCGCACACCGCCCGCCCTTCGTGATGGATCTTCAGCATGATCAGCGTGGCCGTCTCCAGGTCACGCTGGAAGAACTGCTGCAGCACCATGACGACGAATTCCATCGGCGTGTAGTCGTCGTTCAGCATGACCACCTGGTACATGCGCGGCGGCTTCACACGCTGCGTCTTGCGCTCGGCCACGACCGCGCCCTGGCCGCCGCCAGTGCGCACCGGCGCGGGCAGCGTCGGCTTGGGTCGTTCGTCGGGCATGGCCCATTCTATAAAGCCCGGCATGCTCGGGTGCGGCACGGGGTCGGGGGCAGCGTTCGCAGTGCACGCCGCGGCGCGCCGCCGGCGGCCGTGCCCGGCCGCCGGGTATGCTTGATCGACGGCCGGCTCCGGATCCCGGCCGCGGAG